>CAYSHS010000026.1:0-17846 GCA_964430845.1 uncultured Pirellulales bacterium
TTAGGGCTTTGTTTTTTGCTTATAAAATAAAATGAAAGACCTGTAACCAACATAAAACCAAATAATGTTATAGAACATACTGTTCGTGAGGGTGTCATATGCCTTATTCCGATTTGGTATATCAGGTAACAAGCTGATGCAAAAACAAGAGTAATTGCAGCGATGTTACACCATGCGCCTTTCTGCGTTTTATTCATTGCGTTTTGCCTTTCGTCTGTACTGTATCTGAATCGCTATGCACCATACCACTGAACCTATGAACATGTGTAAGCCAAATAAAAGCATGAGTATCCATAAAGGCACAGCAAAATTCAAACCCCAAATCACATTCGCTATGATAAGCAGAACACCCATAATAACCAAAACAGTTATAAAGGATATTAACGCTGCCATTTTTTGAATAGCGATATCCATCTCATCCGTCTCAGCTTCGTTTCTGTTTTGCTTTTTCATAGCCCAGACAAAACCGCCGATAAACGTAGCCAGGATAATTGCCGGCACTATACGCACAAGCGGCATATTCCGTCTAAAACAGAATACGTATATATATGCCAGAACTGCCAATGCTATTGACACAAGCAAATAAGCAATAAGGAACGCAGTGATTTTTTGTGTCCTATTCATTGCTTTTACCTCCTCTGCCGTATTGGATTAGAGTTGATATTGACATCGCAAGACATTGACAGAGAACTGCTACTGGAAACAAATACGGAAACCATTGCGTTGGTATCCTGGCTTCCGGTGCAATTCCAATTGGTAAGTAGGAAACGACTATCACGAGCAGATAAACTGCGCCGAAGCCGGCTAAGTATGCATTTGTTTCAATCTGTTTATCCCGTTCATCAGATACAACTTCGCCCTTTTTCTTTTTGAGGATGCGGCTTATAACGAATAACACTCCAAGTGATAAAATTAAACCGCCGAAAGCAGCGGCTCCTTTGGGAAAATCCTGAACATAATGTTTCATTAAAGCTATCGTTATTGTAAGAAACATACCGAGCAATGATACAACAAGAACAAATATGGCAATTTTCTGCTGTCTATTCATGATTTATCTCCTTGTCCCGTCAGGTTATATATTACCAGTGTTGCAATAGATTCTGTTATTATCCAGATTCCACCTGCTGCACATATCATCAACAATAGAACAAGGGGATACTTTAACGCCCGATGCGGCCCAATAGCTAATACACAAACAACATTGAGAATAACAATAGAAATGACGAATGACCACAAACCCACAATTTGAGATTTTCTTTGAATTTGTATGTCACGTTCATCGTAATCAACACGACCTGCTTTTTTACGGAATAGAATTTTCGATATTGCCACTATAACAAGCGATGGAATAATCACCAAAGCCAAAGGCGTTGGAGGTGTCACTACCTGTTTTATCTGCATCGCAGCCGCCAAAACAAAACAGGCTATAAAACATGCGGCTATAACACTAATATTGAACAAAGCGATTTTTTGCCATTTATTCATAATCTACCCTTTCATTTATTTACTTTTTCATATTTGCTCTTTTTTTCGTATATCCATATTTCCTAATGTAAAGCAAACTATACATTTTGTCAAGCCTGTTTTACATTTTTTTGAAAAATTTTTCTTTTTTTAAGCTGGGCAATACGCAAAAATATGCTCGTAAGCTGATTTTGAACATGAAATAACGATTTTTTAGCATTTTTAATGTAAAACATGATTTTTAGGGGGAAAAATGAGATACTCAGAGATTAATAACTGCATTTGAAAAGCGAAAGAGCTTTTTGGCAAAGCTGTAATGAACCTGTCGCCATTTGCGCTACGGAGTCCTGAAGACTGGAAAAATGCGAAGATATTATCAATCGTTCAATGTTTTAACTGAACTTTTTCAAACATAAGTTATTACATATGAAAGATTTACGAAAAGATATAATTATTATTTTAAGAAAATCGTTCAGCGATTTTCTTAAATAATATATGCCTTTTCTCATTTTTGCAAAACTCTTGTTTCAATTTACGGCGTGAAATAAACTGTTGGTTACAGCGACTATACTTAATGCTGAAATAGCAGATTTCAGGTATCTTTATGTTCGGCTATAATCCAGGCGGGTATTTTGCGTTTTTGTGGTAGTTGCAGCGTGGATTCTTTTTCCCTTGTGAAAGTTATTCCCCTGCCTGTAACGATGTATTTCTGGTCCCCGACGAAATCGATGTATTGCAGCAAAGCCCAGGCACTGTTGTCCCATCTCATCTGGTAGCCCCTCTGGTGGGCTTGTCTTTCCATCATAAGGCGTTTTTCTTTATTGAAAACGAGATAGTCGATTGCACTGGCAACCTGTTCGACAGAAGGTTCGCCCGGGTCAACGAGGATTCCTCTCGCGAATTTTCCTATTACCAGTCCCTGCGGGCATTTATTATTCGAATGAATAAGCTCGAGTGCATACCTGAATTTCGTAGCGATTGCAACCCTGCCCGCTCCAACTGTGTCAGCCAGTATGCCGCTCGATATCTGCTGCATATTAAGATACGGCAAAATGATGATATTTGAGGCGCTGTAAAACCTCATGAGCGAATTTTCATCAAGAAAATGGTCAAGAAATACGATGTCGAGCTTCTCGAAATCGACTGTATGAAGGTCTTTTGTCCTGCACCATCTGACATTCGCGTTGTTAAGCGAATTATCCAGCAATGCAAGGTATTCCTGGTATGGTTTCCCCGAATCGCTCTTTACAAATTCAGGGTGCGGCTGACCTGCAATCATGTAAATAATTTTCTTTCGCTGAGCTTCAGTACATGATTCCGACAGGAATTTTCCAAAGGCTCGAATACTGAATTGTATTCCCTTATCAGGTGACAAGAGACCTAAAGTGGTAATAAGCATGTAATTTTCTATTCCGAAATCCTGCTTTATCGCAAGCCTGTCAAACTGGGATGGGTGCTGCATCCTGATTCCGTGGTCGATGTGTTTGAGCTTGGAATGTTCGATTCCATAAGTTTCGGATTCGAGAATATGGATAGCGCTTTCTGTAGTAACAATCAGGCCGTCACTGTATTTGGCAAGGTTCAGCAAAGTCTGTCTCTGGTGCTGGTCCGGCTCGTCGAGCACAGTGTGCAGATATACCAAAGTTATCAATCCATGTTCTTTAAATACTTTTGCCATCTCGACAAAATTTGTACCGCGTCCTTCATTTTTGTTTTCATCCGGGTCAAGGCCGTACTCGTGCTGGAGAATTACAGCGGTTTTATTAGAGCTTTCTGATGCTCTTGTAATGATGTGTTTTGTCGTATCAGCCCATGACAGGGGATTATACTGGTCGATCGTAAGGTCAACGGGAATGCCGTATGGTCCGTTGTGGTTATCGATTGCAGCGACTCTGATATGTCCGACTTCGGAAGTAAGATTCTCTAATGCAGTAGCAAGATCGCGCGAAAAAGTTCCAATGCCGCACCTTCGCGGAGGATATGTACTTACGATTCTTATGTTGTATGGCATATAAATTTATCCTAACTGGCAATTTATCCTTCTGATAAGATAGTTGCCAGCGAGCCTCTGACAAATCCTACTGATTCAGAAAGGCCTGCCACAGGGTCAGCGGGGTCTTTTTCATATTCGAATGAAACAACACCTGCATAATTTATTGCGATAAGTGTTTTTAAAAATTTCGGAATATCTATAACACCACGTCCAATTTCAATTGCCTGTCCTCTCGAATTCGCGGAAGTAACATCCTTCATATGCACATCGAGAAGGCGTTCTTTGTATTTTGCGGCTGAATCAGAAGGGTCCAGGCCAAGCCTTTTCGTATGACCAATATCAAGACAAAGTCCAATTCGTCTATCCAGGTCCTTTATAAGCTCATAAACACTTTCAGGAGTCGGGTAATTTCTGTCGCCCGGGCCGTGGTTGTGGATTGCAACTTTAATATCATATTCCTGCACTTTTTTTTCCACCAGAGGCAAAAAATTATGACCTGGCGAGCCTATTATGACTTTCATACCAGCGTTTTTTGCATAATTAAAAGCGTTATTGACCTGGTTTTCATTATTCATGTAAATAACACCGCCGCCATAAAGCTCAAGCCCGGCGTCTTTTACTTCTTTTACAACTTCACTAATCTGTTCCGGTGTGCTGTCCAGCGCCAGATGGAAATCCTTGAAACACAAATATTTCAAGTCGAGCTTTTTTGTTATTTCCAAAACCCGGTCGAGTTTAAACTCTTTCAATGTATATGAAGCCAGGCCTAAATTAAACTTAGGTTTATCAGGTCGAAGTGAGCCGGAATCAGTTTGACTTAAAACAGTAGTTGTTTTCGCAAGTGAAACAACTGCAGCGAGACCTGTTAATTGTATGAAATTTCGCCTGTTATAACGGTTTATAGCCACTTGTATCTTCTCCTAAAAGCAGGGTTAGATTCTTTACATTACTAAAAGAATATGAAAAAGCGCAAGTGATAACAAGTAAATTTTTCTCACAAATTTCAGGATTTTTTTCGAAATTTGGAAAAAATTTCATTGCAGAAATAGTTTGTTATCGGGTTTAAGAGGGGTGAGCCGGCACATATGGGAGAATATAAATAAAATGTTAAGATGGAATTATGGGGAACCGGAAAAATGTAAGAAGCTTTCAAGCTGTTAAGACTTTTGCCTGTATTTGTGTATGCTGTTTAAGCTGAATTTAAGTTCTTTTTAAAGGCTAAAGTCAGAAAGCTCAAAGTGCCGATGCTAACTTAATAGAATGAAATTAACAAGTAAATAAAAAGACATGAAGAAGGCATGTTGCCCCTGTATAAGGCAGAAGACGAGTATTTCAAACATATACAAAAAAATGACAGGAATAATCTCGATCCTGCCTGTGCAGGGGTTTTTTTATTTATGAGATTTCTGCTTCTGATTAGAGTTGAACTTTTACGGATTGCACATTTTCCGGCAGCCTGCTCAGGCTCCAGTAAGAGTGAAGCGTTCTCATAGATTCCAAAAATTGCTTGTAATCGACAGGTTTGATCATATAGCCTGCCACGCTCATCTCAAAGCTGTCCACAACATCACAGTCTTCCTTGGATGTCGTAAGCACGACAACAGGAATTTTTTTGAGCATGTCATCGGCTTTTATTACTTTGAGAAACTCTATCCCATTCATCTTGGGCATATTCAAATCGAGCAGGATGATACAGGGCATTTCGTTGGCGGGATCTCTCAAATATTCCAGGGCTTCCTCTCCGTTGGTGGAACGCACAAGCATTGTTTTAGCTCCCAGGTCATGGAGAGAGCGTTTCACCGTCATGGCATCTACGCTGTCGTCTTCAACCAACAGAATTGGTCTCGTATTTCGCATCTGTAACCCCCACTTCTTGATAAGGCAATTCACTCAAAGTCCAGTACAGGTTAATTGTCCTGATTGCCTCAACGAAATTTTTATAGTCAACTGGTTTGACTATGTAACCACCTACACTATGTTTAAAGGACTCGGTAATATCTCTTTCCTCTGTGGATGTAGTCAGAACTATAACCGGGATACATTTCAAAGCCTCATCCGCTTTTACAAACCCGAGAAACTCCGTGCCGTTCATCTTGGGCATGTTTAAATCCAGTAAAATCACACAAGGTGTTTCATTGCCATGCCCTTTTAAATACTTTAGAGCTTCCTCGCCATTGACCGAATGGATCAGCGGATTAGTGACACTTAGGTCCTTGAATGCTCTTCTGACTGTCATTGCATCCACGTTGTCATCTTCAACTAACATAATTGGTTTGCAGTTCTTCATCTTTGTTCCTCTTGTCTGTAACTTTTTGCCTGGGTATGGTGAATAAAAATGTACTTCCCTTTCCGACCTGTGACTGTATCCAAACTTTGCCGCCGCATAATTCGACAATTTTTTTCACGACTGTAAGACCGACTCCTGTGCTCTCGAATTTATCTTTTGGTGACAAAGTTTGAAACATCTGGAAGATTTTTTCATAATATTTTTCATCTATTCCTGGACCGTTATCTTCAATGCTGAATTTCCAGAAATCATCTTCTTCGACACAGCTTATTTTTATTATCCCTTCTTCTTTGTCCATGTATTTCACTGCGTTGCTGATAAGGTTCTGGAAAAGCTGGATCATTCTTGTTTTCTCGCAGACGATAACAGGCAGCTTGCTTTCAACTGTTATCCTGATATTTTCAGGTGGTGAAATCGTATCGATAATATCTGCGACAACCAATCCTGTATCCACTTCGCTTACATTCTCTTCAGCCCGTCCTACCCTGGAATACTGAAGTATCCCGTCTATGAGATTATGCATCCGGTCCACGCGCGATACAAGCAGCTCCATCTGATTTTTTCCCTCTTCACCAAGCTTATCGCCATAATCGGCGCGTATCCAGTCGGCAAGAACTTTCACGCCTCGAAGAGGAGCTTTCAAATCGTGGGATACGACATAAGCAAAACTTTTCAATTCTTCGTTTACTCTTTCAAGCTGAGCGAGCAATTCCGTCTGCTTGTACTCGGATTTCCTGCGATTGGTGACATCAGTACACACACCAATCATCCTGTCAGGTTTTCCTTCTCCATCAAAAAGAGTAGTTCCGCAGTCCATCCAGTACAGAAAACTTCCATCTTTTTTCCTTACTCGATATTCCGTATCATAAGGTTTTCCCTCTTCAAGATGTTTTTCAAGCTCGTTCATAACTCTTGAATAATCATCGGGATGGATTATGTTTTCCCATGCCTTCAAAGTTCTCTGGAATTCGTTGTGCAAATAGCCAAGGACGCCGTCAATGTCACCAAACCATTCCAGGTGACCTGTATTAATATCAAGCTCCCAAATCAGGTCACTGGCTAATTTAGCGGCTGTGCGAAAGCGCTCCTCGGCCGTCCACAATGCTTTTTCCGCTTTCTTCTGATGTGATATGTCAAGAAAGCTCTCAATATAATATGAACGTTCCCGCCATGTAATGGGGGTAACTGTTTTGAGAATAGGAATTTTTCCGCCGTCATTTGTTATTAAAATACGTTCGGACATATCCACTGTTTGACCAAATTCGCTTATCGGGCACTTGCCTATTTCAGCGGGACATATAAAATTATGGCAGAGTTTTCCGATAATCTCTTTTTTTGGCAAACCGATCATTTTCTCTGCCGGGGAATTGCAATCTAATATTATGTGTGTATTTGCATCGATCATCACCATACCTGTGAGTATGGAATTTAATATGATGCTCAAGTGTTCCTCGTTTTTCTTTAATTTTTCCTCGGCCTTGTTCTTTTCTGTTATATCTCGAAAACTCCATACCCGACCAATAATACGTTCATCAATTTTCTGAGGCTGAGAGAAACGCTCGAATATACGACCGTCTTTGAATTTCAGAACATCATATGTTGACTCTTCGGGATTAGAGTACAGTCTTTGCACTTCCGATATAAATCCTTCCGGGTCTGACAATTGTTCTAAAACATACTCAAGAAGTTTTTTGTCATCTTTTTCTTCTATCAGGCTATCAGGAATATTCCAAAGCTGAAGAAACTTCTTATTGCTGCTCTGGATTTTCCCGTGTAAATCAACTACCAAAATCCCGTCTGCAGTTGACTCGAGCGTTGCAGTATATAATGACAATGCCTTTTTCAGCTCCTTCCGGGCTAAACTTTGTTCTGTAATGTCCCTGTCAACTCCCCTGTATCCGCGAAGATTTCCGTTTTCATCTGTAACAGGCGAGCCGTTTGTTTCCAGGATAACCTGCCTGCCGTTCTTATGAAAATTGGGATTAATAAAACCTTTAAAACTCTCCTTTTTTTCAAATACCTGGAATGCCGCTTTTTTTAAATCATCCCGCATCTCCGGCGCAAAGAAATCGTAAAAATATTTCTTTCCTACAATCTCCTGTGGCTCATAACCAAGTATTTTTTCCACAACCATGCTCGAATAAGTATATAAACCCGTCTCATCGATTTCCCAAATCCAGTCGCCTGAATTCTCTGCCACCTGCTTGAAACGTTCTTCACTTTTTCGCAACTCGCTGTACGTTTTTTCCTGCTCTTCTCTGCACGAATTTTGCTCTGCCTTGCTTGACGAAGTGTCTTTTTTTATTTCTGTGCCTATATCTAAAGGCATAATAAAGTCCCCTAAAAATGAAAAATCCTCACTGACTCAAAAATATCAAATAAAGAAAGATGAATTTATATCGTCTATATTAGCTCAGGGCTTAATTAATGCAGCACATCCTTCTTTTCCTCACATAAGTTAATTCTGTGTTAATTGCAATTATATAAGAAAAAACTTCAAAGGTTTTTTCTGAAATTAGCAATTATGCCCATCTGCTTATTTTTTTACGTATAAATGCAGAACTTATTAGACATACCGAGAAATACGACCCGAAAATAAAGTTTCGCATGAAAGTCCTATAACTGGCAGATTTTATTCGTTACATTGAACTCGACAAAACATCCTGGCTACGAGGTAGATTAATCCGAATGGAGCTTGTCTCGCAGAGCGTGCTTCCCGCTCAGATAAAGATTTTCGCCAGGTTGAGAAGGTGCAGAGCAAAAAAAGTTATAACTTCTTTTCGATCAGATGGTTATATAATCTACATATATAAACCCGGTTAATTAACTTCTGATACAAACTGTTATGATTGATATTTGATGGATTTCAGAGATTATTATTGGCAACTGACAAAAAGAACAAAAAAACACTTGACTTTCCTGTTCATTTATGGTTTAATATGGGAAATATAGGTAATATAGAAAATATATGTACGGCTTTTAGTATAAATACAGCCAATTATTTTTGTGGGGGAGATAGTAAGATGAAAGTCAATAGTCCAGCATATGTTGGATTTAAGGGAGTGTTATTTACCTGTGTAATTGCGGTAAGCTGCCTGGTATCACCGGCATATTGCCAGGGCCGCAAAATTACATTGCTTGTTCAGCAAACTCCCAATGAAGGCGGTGCCGTAGCTCCGTTAGCAGGAGTCTATCGATACGATCCTGATTCGGAAGTTACACTGACTGCTACTCCAAACAATGGTTATGAATTTCTCTACTGGCTCGGCGATGTAAGCGACCAGCAATCGATAAGTACCGTAGTTCACCTTAACAAGCCTAAAATTGTAATCGCTGTATTTGAGCCGATTAAGGGTAGTCTTAACGTTCCAAACAATATAAGCGGCGGCGGTGGCGGCGGTGGCTTGATAAATAATCCCGTAACCGTAGGCCAGCCTGCAAGTTTGAGCGGTGGAGGCGGCGGGAAACCTCAACAAACTAAAGTTTATGCTCCAGCAGGTGAAAAAAATCCTGTTGTTCCGGAGCCTGCTACGGGAGTATTGCTTGCTTTGGGCAGTTTATTAACCTTCACGAAAAGACGCAAACGAAAATTCACTCAGTCTCAAAGCGAAAGCCGCACGTCTCTTTCGTGATGTGCTCAGAATCGGTTCGGGGGTATTTTCTGCAATTCAAAGGACGAATCAGGTAAATTGAGCAATATTGCCTGCCATCGTCAGCGTATTTTATAAATGGGCATACATTAGGCAGTTTGCAGCACGCACCGCAATTCAGACATTTTCCACTGCGGTTTTTCGCGACAGGAAGCATCGAAGTAAAAGTCCTTTTTATCCTCGCTGACCATGTATTTTTATTTTCTGCCATAACAAACTTTCATAAAACACTGTTCCAAAACAAGCAATATACAAGAGTATATCTGTATATTGAAGCACAATTTATTCAATTCGCAGAAGGAAATTTTTTGTACAAACAAATAATTAAACAAACGCACGCTTAATTCCCGCTTTTACTTTGCCATTCCTGGATGTTTTTAGCCAGGATATTTATATCTTTATTTTCCATTATATGATCGATTATTGCTTCGGGAATATTCAGTTTTACCATGGCTTTTCGTACCCTTTGCCAGAGCTTGTCGGCTTTTACCTGTGAATCTGCTATATAAAGCTCGCTTACAATCTCAGCGAGCTTCTGGAGCATTATCGTATCGAGGTTCTTATAATAACTCGATATCACATCTTTCTGATAATCCGAATATTCCTGTTTAGTCATTTAAAACTCCTCAAAACTTATTTATTATATTGTTTATGTGTTTTTTCTCCGGATAGCTTGATAAAGATTGATTTTGCGAGGTTTTATTTATGGCGGCTGTATCATTATGATTCGCATATGCTGTATCCATTTAATATAGCAATCAAGCTACAAAAAATTGGTATACTTATCAACAGAAATCTGTCGTTCATATACCAAATGCTTTGCAATAGGCGTCTTAATAAACAAATGATATACAATTAGCTGCTTTTAATAAGAGAAAGGAAATCCATGACGCAGCAGGTTTAACCGAAATTATAATATTTTTTTACGGCCTTCCTTATGTTCCAGCTGCATTCGAGACCCTCGGGGAAAATCACGAGGTCGCCCGCACTAAAACTTACCGAATCTTTTCCATCCGTTACAGTTACATCGCCTTCTATCAGCAGGCAGGTTTCCTTTTCGCTGTAAATCCAGTCGAAAGTGCTTGGCTCGCACTGCCAAATCGGCCAGGATGAACATTTCGTGCTTTCTTCCTTAGACGGTTTTTTAACAATTACATCTTTTATCGTAGGCATTAATTTGCTCCTTTGACAATTTTTCGATGATTTCTGCAAAATTGAAGTTAGGCATACTTTAAGAAAGAAAAAAAATTTCTTCTTTCAATTTTTTCTTTCTTAAACAACGAATATAAGTTATTCTTTGTTATGATTTTTCACAAGGCGGCAGATTGTATGAAGAAAATCGGTTTAAAGATTTTCTTCAACAATATATGCCTAACTTCAATTTTGCAGAAGCCTTATTTCTGTTTTGACGGTATTATACCAACTGAGGATGTTTTTGGAATAACAATATTGCTTTATCCCTGGAGAAAATATGTTAGCCAGACTGCACAGCGTTACGCTTGAAGGAATCGAAGGCGTAATTTGCGAAGTAGAGGTCGATGTCGGCAGGCACGGATTCGATAAATCCATTATCGTGGGCTTACCCGATGCGGCGGTAAAGGAAAGTATCGAAAGGGTGCGAAGCGCCATAATAAACAGCGGCTTCAAGCACCCAAAAACCCAATCGCTGATAAATCTCGCGCCTGCAGATGTAAAAAAAGCCGGACCTGCATTCGATTTGCCTATCGCTCTCGGTATGCTCATAGGCCAGGATTCGCTGGCCAATTCCGGATTTAACAGGACAATTGTAGTAGGAGAACTTGCCCTTGACGGCAGAGTCAGGTCGGTGAATGGTGTATTGAGCATGGCAATGACGGCAGCCGCAAATGGCTTCACCAGGATGCTCGTTCCATTAGAGAATGCCAACGAAGCAGCGGTCGTTTCCGACATCGAAGTTTTCGCAGTGGGAACTTTAGCCCAGGCAGTCGGTTTCCTGGCAGGCCGGCTTCCACTTGAGCCGACAAATGTTGATGTGGGAAAATTATTCGATGTAGAGGCGAATTACGATATAGATTTTTCGGATGTTAAGGGACAGGAATCGGTAAAGCGTGCCCTTACAGTCGCCGCCGCAGGTGGTCATAATATTATGATGATAGGTCCTCCGGGAGCGGGAAAGACAATGCTTGCTCAAAGATTAGCAACGATTTTGCCGCCATTGAGTCTTGAGCAATCGCTTGAAACTACACGGATTTATTCATCTGTAGGACTGCTTGGCAGAAACCAGTCTCTTATAGCAACTCGTCCCGTGCGTATGCCGCACCATTCCGCAAGCGGCCCGGCTCTTGTCGGCGGAGGCTCTACACCTCGACCCGGGGAATTGTCACTTGCCCATTTCGGAATATTGTTTCTCGATGAATTTGTGGAGTTCCCGCGTCACGTTCTCGAAATGATACGCCAGCCTCTCGAAGATGGATTTGTAATTGTCTCACGGGCGAAAAGAACAATCCAGTTTCCCGCACGTTTTATGCTTGTCGCCGCGATGAATCCGTGCCCATGCGGCTATTACGGCAGCGACTCGAGAAAATGCAAATGCACACCCAACCAGGTCATGCGCTATTTCGCTAAAGTTTCAGGTCCTTTAGTTGACAGAATCGATATTCATATCGATGTCCCTGCGATAAGTTTCAGGAAGCTGCGCTCGAGGACAGGCGAGCTTGATTCGGTATCGATGAGAAACGATGTCACCAAAGCTGTCGCAATACAAACACAAAGATTCGGCAGCGGAAAAATCCACACAAACGCTTCTATGAGTCACAAGCAGGTGGAAAAATTCTGCAGGCTCGACTCGGCAGGCGAGCTTTTACTCAAGCACGCAATGTCCGAGTTCGGCCTAAGCGCCCGCGCCCACGACAAAATCTGCAAGCTCGCAAGAACAATAGCAGACTTGGCAGGCACTGAAGACATCGCTTCAGAACACATCGCAGAAGCCATAAGCTATCGCAAATTGGACAGAAAGTTGTAAAAGGATATTTTCTTAGACAACATCTGTTTAAATTAAAACATCATTGTTAGTCTGATACCTATTACAAAAGCATCACTAATTTCCGAGCCTTCCCCATTACTCGGGCCAGTTATATACTGCATGCTCGGACTAATTATGAGCAAAGGAGAAAGATGAAAATTATAATACGCTTCCAATACACTTTCGTAATCTTCGGGATAATTAATAGAATCCCTGTTGCTGAAAAAACCTCTCGAATATCCCAGGCCGCAAACATCGTAATTTTTTTCTGCAAAAAGGCCCTGGTATTGCAGACCAAGGCTGAAGAAATTTGTAATGGAATTATATTCGCTGTTAGCCCAGCCGTATCTGGCAAAGCACCCCAAACCCTGTGAGTCGTTTGGCCTGCTATCCTCTTTATATAACATCTGGTCGAAGCTTAAATAAAAACCTGAGTCATTACGAATAGTCTTGCCGGTACTCATACTATCCTTGTCCTGCTGGTCAATCCAAAAACCAAAACGATATGTACCCGGCATATAACCATTGAGAGAGTTTATTTCCAGAAATTTCCCTCCCTCTAACACATAGAAAAAGTTTTGCTCACCTTGAAAAGCAGTTCTAAATCCTGTCTCCCTGCTATCGGCCTGCGCATCTGTGGCACCAGCCATCAAATACAATGAATCTGTTATATTCCAATTCAGCGCTACCCCAAGACCCTGCTCCGGAAATGGTATTACAGGATCATTAATGAAAGCCATATTCAAGAATTGGGTACATTCGTCATCCGCATATTCAGTCGCGTCAAATAAACCCGTGAAATCCAGCTTACCTATCATTATTCCCAGATTATCATTGAATAGCGGCCCTTCATAAAACAGCTCGACAATATCCATAGAACGATTTCCGATTGATAATCCATTAATACCCCATGCGCTGCCGACAGTTTTTTCATCAATTCCAGTATCAGGCCAGCCGCCCCAGCCCTTGATAAATAATAAGCCTCCCCTGATTCCCAGCATTTTTTCCAAATCTGCTGATAATTCCAAATCATATCTTCCAGCAAATCGCCCCTTGCGATCATTGGTACTTAGCCCGCCGTGGATATTAGCCTGGTATAAACTCGTTAATCCAAAACAAATATCTATACCCGAAAAAGAATCGTAATCTATTTCATCGATATTGTCCTGAACAGCAGCAAAGATATTACCAGAAAAGATAATCATGGGTAAAACTAATATAAATACATTAAAAATCTCTTTCAATTCCTAACTCCTGCTGATTGATTTGCTTCTTTTTTAATAGTGAAACAAAATAGTCCCAATTTGATAAACAATTACAGTAATAATGTAAGATATTAAGGTTAGACCTCCGAACTGGAAGAATGCCCATTTCCATGAGTTTGTCTCACGACGGCATATTGCCAGAGTCGCGACACATGGAGCACTAATAAGGCAGAATAACATAATACATAATCCCTGCAGAGCAGTATAATTTTCCTGCAATTTGGTTCTTAACGTTTCTGATTCTTCGTCTGTTTCACCGACTGAAAAAACAATACCCATCTGAGCCACAAAAATTTCCTTTGCGGCTAAAGCTCCTATCAAAGCCGTACCTATACGATAATCAAAACCCATAGGTTTTAATACAGGTTCCATTGCTTTTCCGATTCTACCGGCGATTGAGCTTTGCAATTCTATTTGCAAAGCCTGCTCTTCAGACAGTCCTTCCAGTTTTTCTTCGCCGACCTTCGGATAGCTGGTCATCGCCCACAGGATAATTGAAATCGTGAGAATAACTGTTCCTGCTTTTTTCAAATACAGCCAGCTTCTTTCCCACATATGAATGAATAATCCTCTAATCGTGGGCATGCGATAGGGAGGCAGCTCCATGAGAAAAAGTCCGCTGTCACCTTTTAGTATTGTCTTTCGAAGAATAAGTGACAAAAGAATTGCCATTAAAATACCTGTCATGTAAATAAGCCACATCATTAAGCCGTACCATTCCGGAGCAAAAAACGCGGGTATAATAAGAGCGTAAATAGGAAACCTGGCACCGCAGCTCATCAAAGGCAATACCATGATTGTAGTAAGACGGCTTTTCCTATCGTCAAGTATTCTCGTACCCATAATAGCCGGAATTGAACAGCCGAATCCAATCATCATGGGAATAAAACTTCGTCCATGCAGACCGATTTTTTTCATAACACGGTCCATTATAAACGCCGCTCTCGCCATGTAGCCGGAATCTTCAAGAACAGCGATTGCGAAAAAAAGCAAAATAATATTGGGTAAAAATACGATAACACCTCCTACACCGCCGATTATTCCATCAACCAGTAAAGACTTGATTTGACTCCCAGAGCCTTCCGGCCAAAAACCTGAAACACAATCGCCGATCCATCCAAAAGCAGATTCTATAACACCCATAAACGGATCCCCTACCCAAAAGGTCAGCTTAAATACAAGGTACATCAGCCCAAGAAATATTGGCAATCCAAGAACACGATTCAGAAGTATTTTGTCAACTATGTCACTAACCTGGTGTCTTTGTTCGATAGTATTTTTTACTACCTGTTCATATACTCCTGAAACAAAACCATATCGTTTTTCAGCGAAAACAACTTCAGGACTGTCAGAATATAATTTTTCCAGGTTAGAAATACTTTTTGCGGCGGCATCGATAACCTCCGGGCTGTGCCCGAGATCCAAAATTTGCTGGTCCTGCTCTATTAGCTTAATGCTTAACCAGCGTTGGCCGTATTTTTTAACGAACTCATGCTCCCCATTTAACAAAGGCTCTATTTTCTCTATTTCTTTTTCTATGTCATTACCATAATTAATTTTTTTAAGAGCCGGTCGGCAATTGCATTCCGTCTTTAGTACAATTGCATCAAGAAGCTCGTTAATACCCTTGTTTTTTGAACCAACTGTCAGTACAACCTCTGCGTTATAATACTTTGAGAGTTTTTCCACATCAAAAGACAAACCCTGCTTTTTGGCCATATCCGCCATATTTAAAACAAGTATCAAAGGGACATTAAGCTCAAGAAGCTGCGTAGCCAAATAAAGATTACGCTCAAAATTAGACGCATCAATAATATCAATAACCACGTCAGGCTGCTCTTCAATTATGAAATCTCTCGCGACTATTTCTTCCATCGAATGAGCGGTCAGACTGTAAGTTCCCGGTAAATCTACAAAGCGAATTTCATAATCTTTATATTTACGAAATCCTTCTTTTTTTTCAACGGTTACACCAGGGTAATTACCTACATGCTGCCTGGCTCCCGTTAAGGCGTTAAAAACAGTGGTCTTGCCGCTATTCGGGTTGCCTGCTAAAGCTGCTGTTATAGTTTTCAATGAAAATACGTCCTTTCTTATTATTTAAGTCGCACCTTATTTTTATTTCAAAAAATTTTTATTGTGACTCAACTTCGATATTTTCCGCTTCTTCTTTTCTTATTGAAAGATGATATCCCTTCACTTTTACTTCAATAGGATCACCTAAGGGAGCAACTCGCTCAACTTCTATTACCGATCCTCTGCTAACTCCCATTTCAACAAGTCTTTTCGTTGCTGAAGCCTTTTTTTTGATTTTCTTTACAACACATTTAGTTCCTTTTTCAATATTAAAGAGCGTTGTTGTTGCCGAATCTGACATTTTATCCTTTTCCCTTTCTAAATTTTCAAAACTTTTATTTAAACATTCCCTGCAATGTTTTAAGTCACAAGGCTCCTTTTTCTCATAATATTCCTGGAACTTTTTGATCATTTCGCTGCCGCATCTGGGACAGGCCTGAATAAATTCTGTAAATGAGATTAATCTTTTTACGAGTCTTTCTGGTATAACATGTTCCATTTCGCAGGCCGCTTTTTCAGAAACCTGAGAATCAACACCCAATATTTCTATAAAAAAATCTTTTAAAACCTCATGTTTTCGAATGATTTCTTTTGCTTCTTCAAAACCTTTTGACGTTAAAGTTATAACTTCGTAAGGCTGGTAATTTATATAGCTGGATTTCGCAAGAGCCTGAAGAGCCGTTGTTACAGAACCGGCTCTGACGCAAAGGTATTTAGCAATATCTTTAGCTCGAACGCCTCCTTTTTCCGAGATGATATTAAATATTGCTTCCAGATAATCTTCCAAGCTTGCACTTAATTGTTTTGTTTCAGTCATAATTAAACCTCTAAAAATAAGATACCCCTAATATAGTAAGGCACGCCTTACTTGTCAATATGTTTTTTTATTTTCTCGAAAAATATTTTAAGAAACATAAATTTCTTATAAAAAAAAGTCCACCGAAGGTTTTTTCCCCTGATGGACTGTTTATTATTATCATCTTTCTAACGATAAAATCTGCAAGCTTGCAAGAACAATAGCAGACTTAGCCGCCTCAGAAGACATAGCATCCGAACACATCGCAGAAGCCATAAGCTACCGCAAGTTGGATAGAAAATTATAATAAAATATGCTCTAAACAATTGTGGAGTAGTTTTTTTTTATTTGACTTTGGTCATTAAGTATGTTAATCTAAGCAAATAATAGTCATTAGATAGAAACGCATATTTTGATCAGCTTCGGTTATTTAATTGAAAAAACCAATATAATAATGGAGCGTGGACACTTTATTTTGTGAATCCGGCATAGAGGAGGAAAGAAAAATGAGAACGAGCATTTCTTTGTCAATTCTGATTGTTTTTGTAATTATGGTAAATCAGGTCATGGCTGGCCCGGATGATCCGGTTAGTTTTAACGATACCAATCTCAAGGCCGCCGTCAAGGAGGCGCTCGGTGTAACCGATCCCACTGAGACCGACATGCTCAATCTTGAGGGAATCGATGCTTCAGGACGCGGGATTACAGATCTCACGGGCCTTGAGTACGCCAAGAATCTGAATGAATTATACTTGGGGAATAACCAAATCAGCAACCTCACTCCGCTGTCCGGCCTAACGCAATTGGAAGTCCTAATGATACCGAAAAACAATATCTCAGACATTTCGCCAATAGCACCTCTTGGAAATTTGCAGCAGTTAAATTTAGGTGAAAACTCGATAAGCGAAATCTCCCATATATCAGGGCTGACAAGTCTTGTTGTGCTCCGTCTCGGCGGCAATCAAATAGATAATATCTCGTCTTTATCAGGGCTCACAAGTTTGGAAGTGCTAATGCTGGGAAGTAACAAAATCGGCAACATCTCCGCGTTGTCTCAAATGGCTAGCCTGAAGGTGCTTGAGCTTGACCACAACCAAATCTCGGACATTTCAACTCTTTCCGGATTGAGCAGCCTTGAGCAAGTGGGACTGGGCAAGAACCAGATATCTGATATCAAAGCTCTGGCAGATTTAAGCAATTTGCAGGAGCTTCACTTAGACAATAATCCCCTGAATCGGGATGCATATTGTGTTTACTATCAAATAATCAAATCCAAGAATCCAGGCATTAATCTCACTCCCGATCCTCCTGAAG
>CAYSHS010000027.1:0-11821 GCA_964430845.1 uncultured Pirellulales bacterium
TCAGCGATTTTCTTAAATAATATATGCCTTTTCTCATTTTTGTAAAACTCTTGTTAGATATATCGAGCTGGTATCATGAATATTCATGTATTTCGATTTATTTTCCAATGCACGCAAAAGTACTTGATGTACGGCAGAATATCTTTACTAAAGAAGTTTCACCATTAATTAATGAAGAAATGATTTGAGAGGTTAAAATATGTTTGGAAAACGCATACCACTTTTCAGCTTGTTCGGTTTCAAAGTTGCAATAGATGCGACATGGTTTGTTCTTGCCGTGCTTGTTACATGGTCGCTTGCCGAGGGTTTGTTCCCTCATTACTTTAAGGGTTTTGAAGCATCGACATACTGGTGGATGGGAGCGGCTGGAGCTTTGGGTCTTTTTATCTCTATCGTTTTTCATGAGTTCTGTCACTCAATAGTTGCGAAAAATTTCGGTATTCCCATGAAGGGAATCACGCTGTTTATTTTCGGCGGAGTCGCAGAAATGAACGATGAGCCTGACAGTCCCAGGTCGGAATTCCTGATGGCGATTGCAGGACCTGCCGCGAGTGTCGTTCTTGGCGGAATATTTTTTCTTGTTGCGCAAGCTGGAAAATCCATGAGCTGGCCAGGCTCTGTAAATGGAGTTCTCCTCTATTTAGCCTGGATAAATGTGATACTTGCAGGATTTAATATGATTCCCGCTTTTCCTCTTGACGGAGGCAGAGTCCTGCGCTCCGTTCTCTGGGCAATTAAAAAAAATCTAAGATGGGCCACGCATATAGCTTCGGAATTCGGCTCGGTCTTCGGATTGCTCCTAATTATTCTCGGCGTAATCAGCTTTATCACAGGCAACTTCATAGGCGGACTCTGGTATTTTCTTATCGGAATGTTCATTAGAAATGCCTCTCAAATGTCGTATCAGCAAATGCTGATTAGAAGAGCCCTGTCGGGAGAGCATGTAAGCCGGTTTATGAAAACGGACCCTGTTGTCGTGCCTGATTCGATTTCTGTCAGGGAGCTTGTCGAAAACTATTTCTACAGGTATCATTTCAAGATGTTCCCGGTAGCACAGGACGGCAGGCTCGAGGGATGTATTTCTACGAAAGAAATAAAAGAAATGCCCAGGGACGAATGGGACAGTCACAGGGTTGAAGAAATCGTTACTCCCTGTTCCCAAGCCAATACAATTTCACCGGATACAGACGCGATGAAGGCAATCTCACTAATGAGAAGCTCCAATAACAGCAGGCTCATGGTAGTCGAAGATAACAAGCTCGAGGGAATTATAACATTGAAAGATATGCTTAAATTTCTCGCTATAAAAGTTGACCTTGAAAACGAAGAAGATATAAAACTGTAAAAATAAAAATCTGCACAGGCATTTGCTGATTTTCCTGTGTGCAAGCTAAGCTCTGCCAAATAGCTCTGTTATTTTTGCGAGATGATTTGCAAGCTTATTATTTATTTGATTTCTTTCCAGTCGCCATTTCCAGTTTCCCTGAATTTTGGCAGGATAATTCATGCGCGCTTCGGGACCTAATCCCAAAAGGTCCTGCACGGGAATAATCGCTGTTTCCGCGACTGAGGACATCGCCATTCTTATCAGCTCCCGGGGAAGTGCCTTCCTTGTAATTTTATGACCGAAATACTCGAAAAGTATTTTTTTCTGCTGTGCATTCAAATCTTTTTCAAACCATCCTATAGTTGTGTTATTATCGTGCGTCCCGGTATATACGATGCAGTTTTCAATATGATTATGCGGCAGATGCGGGTTTTTGCCCGATGTGTCACCGAATGCGAAATGCAGTACCTTCATGCAGGGAAGACCGAGGTTTTTTACAAGCTCCCTGACATCGGAAGTTATAAGGCCTAAATCTTCTGCTATTATTTGTACCGAGGGCAGATACTTGTACAAAGTTTTGAACAAATCTGCGCCTGGACCTTTTACCCACTTGCCCCTGACGGCATTCCTGTCACCGCCAGGTACCTGCCAGAACTTTACGAAGCCCCTGAAATGGTCTATGCGGAAAATATCGTACAGTTTGAGGTTTTGCCTCATACGCTCGACCCACCATTTATAATCCTGCTCTTTAAGCACCTGCCATTTATACACGGGATTACCCCAAAGCTGTCCGGTTTTACTGAAATAATCAGGCGGGACACCCGATTTAAAAACTAACTTTCCGGACTTATTTAATTTGAAAATTTCCTGGCTGGCCCAAACATCGGCGCTTTGATATGCAACATAAATCGGCATATCCCCGATAATACTTATACCCAGGCTGTTACAGTATTTTTTTAACGCGTACCATTGTTTGAAAAAGATGTACTGTAAAACTTTTTCTTTTTCACAATAAGTTCTTACTATTTCACCTGCTTCCTTGAGAGCGGAAGGTTTTCTGTTCCTTAGCTGCTTTGGCCATTTAGACCAGTCGGTAGTTTTGAAATGCCTGCTCAACCCGATAAACAGCACATAGTCGTCAAGCCAGACTTTATTGTCAAGGCAGAACTTTTCAAATTTTTCGCTTTCATTTTTAAGAGTTTTATTCTCGAATAGCTCTCCGAATATTTTTGCTCTAAAAGTGTTTGCTTTTTTATAATTCACGATACCCTGCGGAAAATCACCTGGATTTTTAATATCGTCTTTTTTAAGATACCCTGATTCATAAAGCATCTCAGGGCTTATCAAACTTGTATTTCCGGCGAAGGCCGACAGGCAATTATATGGTGATATATTCGTATAGCTGTGCGGCGGATTCAAAGGTAATATCTGCCAGTAAGATTGCTTTGCTCTGCACAAAAAATCCGCAAACCTAAAAGCTTCCGGCCCGAAATCTCCTATTCCATATTTTCCGGGAAGCGAAGTTATATGTAGCAATAAGCCGCTTGCTCTTTTGTTCATAAAAGACCGTTCCATCTATTAATTCTTTTCTTGATTTTTTCAGATAAGATAATTGATTTTTAAGCAACATTCAAGTTAATCTATATAAACTCGTTTTAGCATGAAATATTGTATGATTACTTTACGGATTTTTATATTGTTATGAAATCGGAACAGGAAATATATAACGAGCTTGCGTGTTATACGCTTTCGCTTGCTGATCCGGAATTTATTCATCAGCATATTGTTGACGCATTTGGTGCGCAGAGAGCCGACGAGAATACCAAGCCTATCGGGATAATGTTTGCATTAGCCGGATTGTATCTTTATTTGGAAAAAAATTATACCGGCAGGCAGGTACAATTAGCGCATACTCAAATGGCTAAAAAAAGAAAAAAATGGCCTATGCTCGAATTGCCTGAGAAAAGGGGAGATATTACAGTAGCTGATGTTCTGAATGCTGCGCCGGAAAAAAAGCGGCAGGAAATGATACGAAAATGGTGTATTTCCGTATGGGATGCATATAAAAAAAACCATGATATTATAGCCGTTCTTGTAGATGTTGTTTTGTTCGGATAGTTTAATACAAGTGAATATTTTATAAAGATTAATAAAAAATATAAAAATATTATTGACTTAATTTTGAATAGATTTATATTGGCCTGCGTAATGAAGGATAGAGAATTAGTCCTTATGATGAAAAGATTCGTGATTAGACAATTCACGATAGGAAAACTAAAAGGATTATCGAAAGTAAAGGAGTTGGGTATTGCAATATGCACTTCTATTTAATACGTATTTTTGGGCATAGTTTTATTTTCAAAAACAAACTTTTAAGAGTATTATTGTATCTGTGCTGAGCCTGGTTGCAGAAGACAGGAATAAAGTTATGCAGGAACGTTTTAGGTTTTCCTTTAAGCTTTGGCTTGGATTATGCTCTGCTTTGGAAGGATTTTTATTCCAAGGACGGCTTAATGTATTACGAATAAAAAAATTATTATGAATTAAAAGAAAGCAAAGGAGTGCTTTTTAACAGGGGCTGCAGCCTGCATTCGCAGACCCTGTTTTATTTTGGCGCTATTACTTTTTCCAGAAGTCTTCCGACAAGCCCCATCGGAAGTCCCATCACGTTTGTCATGCTGCCTTCGATTCTTTCGACGAACTCGTCACCGTTCTCCTGTATCGCATATGCGCCGGCTTTGTCTTTCCACGTGCCCGAACGGATATACTCTTTAATTTGTTCGGGTGACATTTTCTTCGGATATAATATCGTTACATCATGAGCGACAAGCTCTGTATTATCATTTATTCTCACAAGAGCTATGCCTGTTATTACTTTATGAGGACTGCTGAATAATTTTTCGATAATTTCCTTCGCATCTTTTTCATCTGCCGGTTTTCCTATAATCGTACCCTGGTAATCGACAATCGTATCAGCTCCGAGTACCATCTTATCAGGATAGATTCGCGCGACATTTTTTGCTTTTGCGAGCGCGAGCTGTTCTGCAAATTTATATGGTTCGATTTTTTCTGTGGAAAATTTTGATTCGTCTATCTCTGATTTTTCGACAATAAATTTATAACCTGCCTGTGTTAAAAGCTCTTTTCGCCGCGGCGAAGCCGAAGCCAAAACCATTGTCGGATTATGCTTTCCCTGCATTTTCAAATTCTCCATAAACATTAAAGCTGCTTATACTGACTTAGATTAGAATTGTTACTGAATTATCTGTCTGCAAAATTCCAGGTATTCCAGCTCGATCTTATCAAGGTCCTCATGTATATACTGCTGAAATAATTGCGTACCGACGATATGGTTCCAGAGAATGGTTCTCGGTAAATTTCTATCGATAGCGATTTCCCTGCTTACATCATCAAGCGGCCATTTTCCCAAAAAACCATCTGCAAGAAGCTTATTATAAATTTCTCGCCTTTTACCTTGATCCGACTCGCGCAAAAAACGCACCAGCGCATAAGACTGACTGTAAAAAGCTGATACAGGTTCAGTTTCGTTGGTGGCGAGAACCTGGCCGGGATTAATTGCAGTTAGTTCATTCAGCGGTATCATTATTCCAGAAACAAGAGTTTTTCTCAGGGCTTCGAGCCTGTAATTATTTTTTGCAGGCTCGAATATAATCGTCCCGTTTTTGTAGCTGTACGTCTCGAAGAGCATTGCGACGCCTTCATCGAGCCAGCTTGGCAGGCGGTATGTAAAATGCCTGCTGCTGAACTGATGCCAGCCTTCGTGCCCCAATGTTGATAACGTCCTTTCTGTGCCTATATCATAAGCAACACAGACGCCGTTATGGCAATATGCACCTGCTTTTATTTTATAAAAAATCTCTGCCTGCTCACCTGTAAAAGACCATGTGAAATGCTCCCATTGGGCCCGGTCGGCAAAAAGATATATTGTGAATCTCGCGGAAGCCCCGACAGGCTCAGGCAACTGACTGCAGTAAGTAACGTATGCTGATTCCATGAATGACGGAATTCTACTAAGCATATTTCGGTCCATCAGAGTCGAGAAAATTTCATAGTGGTCGGTAGTAAGTTTTACTCCAGGTCCGTAAATATTTTGCCAAGGCTCGATTGACTCAAGGTCAGGCAGGTTCTGTTTTCGTATGTATCCTGCAATAATATCGTTATAAATCCCGATATTTTTCGACCTTGCATCGGTTTGCGGCAAGGCCATTTCGGCTGTGCTTGCACAGGCAGGGAGCCTTTGCCGCGTTTTCGATTCGCAGCCGGCTATGCAAATAATCCATGCCAGAAAGAATATAACTGAATATTTCACCTCATTCCATCCCGAAACCTATAAATATATGTTTTACCTGAAGTTACTATTATCATCGACCTTAAATTGTACCAGGTTCAAAACATTTAAATAATATATGCCTTTTCTCATTTTTGCAAAACTCTTATTTAAATAAAGACTTTTTGTTCGTTTGCATAATAGGGAGGTTGTGTTAGAATACCTTGCTTTAAGCTCAGGCTAAATGAACTGCCTTAATAATTGATTATATTAAAATACCTTGAATCAGATGCATACACCGCTAACAAGAATTCAAAAGCTCATCGGCCAAAGAATGAGTGAATCCAAAAAAAATAAGCCGTGTTTTTACCTGGAAGCCGAAGCTGATGTGACAGAGCTGATGGAATATCGACCAAAACTGCGAAAATCTTTGGGTGTCAAAATTACAACCAACACCTTTTATATTCATGCGCTGGCACTCGGCGTGGAAAAATACCCCCTTATAGCAGGCAGGCTGCGAGGCGATAACATCGAGATCGCCGACCATGTAAATATCGGCTTTGCAGTTAATGCTCCGCAGGGACTTGTTGTGCCTGTAATTAAAGACGCAGGCAGAAAAACTCTTCCTCAAATCGCTATCGAAGAGCAAACTTTGACGGACAAGGCACGTGATAACCTTTTGACTCTTGCAGATATCGAGGGCGAAACTGTTGCCTTAAGCAATCTTGGTATTTACGGAATCGATTCATTCTTCGGAATTATCCCTCCGCCGGCGAGTGTTATTTTATCCGTAGGCAATATCATACGAAAATTACTTCCAATTGATGGTCGGCCTGCTATTCGCAGGACAGTCAGTTTGTCACTGGCTATCGACGGAAAAGAAATCACAGAGACATACGCCGCCGGATTCCTGATTTTCATTAAAGAGCACCTTCAAAATCCTCAGCAGCTAATGGAAGAATAAAGCAACAGCCGGATAAAACTCTATGTTGGGAAAATCTAATATCAAGTCAGGTTGAAAGCGAATTTGTATTTATTGATACGTACAATTCACCGGGAAATTTTTTCAAAGCTGCTCCCGGCGGCCTGGATGGTTTTTTCTACATCCGTCGATGTGTGGGCAAGGGAGATGAACATTGCTTCGTAGGCGCTCGGGGCAATATAGATGTCCTGCTCGAGCATCTTTATAAAAAACTGCTTCCATACTTTTATGTTTGTCGATTGCACATCGGCAAAATTCAAAACTTTCCTGTCGTTAAAAAAACAGCTCATAATCGAACCTATACGATTGATTGTAACAGGAATATGCGCATCCTTAGCAGCCTGCGCCAGGCCTTTTTCCAGCTCAACGGCTGTCAATTCGAGTTTATCGTAACAATTTTCTTTGACGAGAATATCCAGGGTCGCATTGGCGGCGGCTACAGCGAGAGGATTGCCACTCAATGTTCCAGCCTGATAAACAGGTCCTAACGGAGCAAGCATGTCCATTATGTCAGTTCTGCCACCTACCGCGGCGGCGGGAAGACCTCCGCCAATAATTTTACCAAGGCATGTAATGTCGGCGTTGATTCTGTAAATCTGCTGCGCCCCGCCTAAAGCCAGTCTGAATCCTGTTATAACTTCATCGAAAATCAAAAGTGCATCTTCAGTGCTGCATAAATCTCGAAGCGCTTTCAAATAGCCCTCGACAGGAAGCACAACGCCCATATTCGCGGCGACAGGCTCTATCAGTACGGCTGCGATTTTACCTTTATACGTCTTAAACACAGTTTTTACCGACTCGATATCGTTGTAGGGAACAATAAGAGTTTGTTTGGCGATTTGCTCCGGAACGCCTGCGCTGGATGGGATAGCCTGTCTGCCGGAGCTGGTTTCGGCTACGCCTGAACCGGCGGCGACTAAAAGACAATCGCTGTGCCCGTGATAACAGCCTATCATTTTTATAATCAGGTCTTTTTTAGTGAATCCCCGCGCGAGCCTAATGGCAGTCATAACCGCTTCTGTGCCGCTGCTGACGAGCCTGATTTTATCAATTGAGTCGAAAGCTGCTGTTATTTTTTTGGCTAATTCAGTTTCAGCCTGAGTGGGCGCCCCGAAGGAAGTTCCGTTTTTAGCTGCTTTATTGATAGCTTGCAAAACCTTCGGGTGGGCATGACCCAGTATCATCGGGCCCCATGAGCATACGTAGTCGATGTACTCATTTCCGTCTATATCGTATATTTTGGAGCCTTGTGCGCGTGCGATAAAAAGCGGCTCGATACCTACAGAGCCAAATGCCCTGACAGGTGAATTTACCCCGCCTGGAATATAAATACATGCGTTTTTATAGGCCGTTACGGATTTTTGCCTCGTTAAAGATGCTGGTTTTGATTCCATAGTTCATAATCCTGTTTATTTCATTCATTCTAAATTCTGCATTCTGTGTTCTGCCTTCTAAAATATTATATTATAACCATTTATCAATTATAGCTTTAATTCAAAATGACAGTGCTATTTTTCTTGCAAAATATTTCTGAAAGCATATACTAAAAGGTTTCAAAAATATTATTTTGGAGCTTATATATGAATTTAGTTAAATGGTTAAGAAAAAATAATACTAAAATAATGGCTGTAGTAGTTATAGTCCTTATGATAGGTTTTATCGGCGGCTCTTCCCTGTCGTATTTGCTTCGCGGCGGCAATATCTCTAATAAAACCGTAGCTTATTACGGGAATAACATTAAAATTAAGCGCTACGATATACTTGCTGCCCAGCAGGAGCTGGATATTTTGAAGACTCTCCAGGCCGGAAATATACTGAAAGCAATCCAGATTCCATTTTACAAAACGCCGGACCTTCATGCGCTTGCCCTGGGAGAGCTGTTATTTTCCGAGCAAAAACCTTCGCAGGAAGTTATCTCTTATATCGAGGAAGCTACAAGCAGGTATCAATACAGGATAAGCAATAAGCTGATCGATGATTTATATACTCATACAGTGCCAAACTATTACTTCTGGTTTATTTTGACCAGGGAAGCCGAGAACGCAGGTTTTAAAGTGCCAAATGATATAGCACGTACCCTGCTTAACCAGGCAATATCTAAATTAATGGGTCAGAGTTATACCAGCTTTATAGGAAATATGATGAGGACGAATGTAATATCTGAGGACCAGGTACTGGCTACTTTTAGTAAATTATTAGCCTTACTAAGATACTCTCACGTGGTCTGTTCGGGAGAAGATGTTACAATACAGCAATTGAGGCATATAGCGGCATCGCAGGAGGAAGGACTTGATATTGAATTTGTGAAATTCGATTCCGAGAAATTTGCAAAAAACCAGGAGGAACCGAGCGAAGGGCAAATAGCCGAACAGTTTGATAAATACAAACAATACTTTCCCGGCAGCGTAACAGATGAAAATCCCTATGGATTCGGTTATAAACTTTTCCCAAGAGTCCGGCTCGAATATATTGTGATTAAGCTTGATGATATTGCCGAAATAGTAAATAAACCCACTTCAGACGAGCTTGAAGAATTTTATAATAGTAACAAGGAGCGTGAATTTACAGAGAAAGTGCCCTCCAATCCGAACGACCCGAATTCTGAAAAGGTTGAACGAACAAAGCTATTTTCCGAGGTGGCTGATGACATTTCGGAGCATCTTTTGCAGGAAAAAATAAATAATAAAGCATCAAGTATTATCCAGGAAGCCAGAACACTGGCGGATGGCTCTCTCCAGGATATAAACGATGCAGATCTTATGAAATTAAGCATCGAGGAGCGGAAGAACAAAGCCGGAAAATACGAAGACATCGCTGAAAAATTGAACCTGAATTACAAGATTAATATATATGCCGGTAAAACAGGAGAGCTTAGCGCCGAAGATATGCAAACAAACAAACTGCTTTCTAAATTGTACATGCAGAGCTATGTAGGTCAGCTTCGTTTGGCGCGTGTGGTCTTCGCTGTTGATAAATTAGACATTGATGAGCTTGGACCTTATGAGATAATAAAACCAAGAATTTATTTAAGCTTAGGACCAGTCAAAGACACTTCCGGAAAAATTATCGCGATTGTAAGAGTTATCGATGTCTTTAAAACGTCTGTACCGGAAGATATAAACCTGGAATATAGCTTAAAATCGATTAATATCGATCCGAACCAGGAAAATAAAGAGGAAAAAATCTTCTCGGTAAAAGAGAACGTAGTTAAGGACTTAAAGCGACTTGCGGCTATGGAAACTGCAAAAAACAAGGCACAGGAATTTCTTGAGCTGACCGCGAAAGAAGACGAAAGCTGGGAAACTGCAGTCAACAAATTTAATGAGCTTTATAGTCAGACAAAAAAAGAGGATGTGAATAATCCGAACTTATCTCAGGCAGAACAAGCCCAAGACGTCAACGAGGCTCCTTTCGAGCTGAGAAATTTGACTTCCCTGCGGAGATTATCAAAGGAAACCCTTGATACGATTGCCCTGCAAAACCAGAGCAATCCTGCGCTGGAAGGAATTAAAAATCTTTATCATAAAGAAGCGTTATTCCTTGATAAGCTGTTTTCGCTTGTGCCGCAGGATAGTAACAGCACGGAATTTGAGCCTGAAATAATAGAATTCAAGCCTGACTTGAGCTATTACGTCATTAAAAACATTTCCATAACAACTCTCTGGAAAGAAGATTACGAGAAGACCAAGGCAATAAGCTCATATACTGAAGACCATGTGGAATCGCAAAGTTTGGCGCTTGTCCAATTCAACCCGGCGAACATATTAAAACGAATGAATTTCAGGTTTGCTGAAGATGAAGAGGAAGGAAAAAATACAGAGCCTAACGAGGCGGAAGAATAGGAAACAGGTTTAGAAAAAGGAATAGGAAAAGTATTTCTATACTTGTTCCGATTACTAATATTATTATGGCGTCACAAATTAATCATAAACATATTGTTTTTTTAATAATCGTGGGTCTGCTGGGCTGGATTGTTCCCGGCGGCGGACATTTTGCAATAAACAAAAAGAAACACGCGTTTATTATTTTTTTTACTTTAATTATCACCTTCACTTTAGGATTGTATATCGGCTCGATAGCCGTGATTGATCCTAAAGGCTCGTTGCCATGGTTTGCGGCACAAATGATGAATACACCTGCAGTGGCGATACTTGGACATATTTCTGTTGCAGGCGGATATTATGTTTATGGAAGATGCGGAGAAATCGGTCAGATTTACACGAGCATAACAGGTTTGCTGAACCTGTTATGTATAGTGAACGCCGTTTATTGGGCACATTTATTTAAAAATACGAATGAAAAAAATACTGAAAATTAAATCGGCTTACCCTGTTATCTCGATGGTAAAAAATAATCGGAGAATAAAATGTCGCTAACGACTTCTTTCATACTTGCCGGCTTTTACAGGCCTGAGATGATCGGCGTCAATCCGCAATCAATGCTATGGCTGCTGCCTTTGGTTGCAGTTATATCTATCGTTTATAAAACTACGAAAATTCCGGTGATTAAATTTACCGGCTTTCTGAAAGAAGTTGTGGTTCTTTTTGGGTCAATCGTAATCTTCATGATTATAACTGCTGTAATCCTGTATGCTTTGACGTGGTTATTACTCGAATGATTTCGATCTGAAAGAGAAAAATAATCGTCATATGCATCGCTCAGCAATATATTTATCCTGTCTAAAATATAATGAGGCGGATTATGAAATTAGTGACTTATGCAAAAGAAAACTTATCCTTTTGCGGGATTCTGGCCGGAGACGGAATAATCGATATAACTTCAGCATGGGATGATGAGCATCCACCTGAAAGCGTTCCGGAGATTCTGCAAAGAGGACCGGCTTGTATTACGAAACTTCAGGAATTAGCAAATTCGGTCGATGCCTTTTTGCCTACAGATTCATTTGGCATTATGGCTCCGATACCGAGACCAGGCAAGATAATTGCATTGGCAGGTAATTACAGCGAGCATATAAAAGAAGCGGGACTCTCGCTGGGCTTGTCGGATTCTCCGAGAAATACGACTGTGCCGAGACCATTTATTATGCCAGGTACGGCAGTGCTCGGACCTGACCAGGAAATACCCTGGCCTGTTTACAGCAAAACAATTGATTATGAGATTGAGCTTGGAGTAGTTATAGGTACAAAGGCAAAATTCGTGCAGCCTGAAAACGCTCTCAATCACGTTGCGGGATATACTATCGTAAATGATGTGTCTGCTCGCA
>CAYSHS010000027.1:11831-17730 GCA_964430845.1 uncultured Pirellulales bacterium
AACTTTCGTAAAGAACAGGGCAAAGCGGCCATGGGACGAGTTTTACGACTGGCTTAACGGCAAATGGGCTGACGGTTTCTGCCCGATGGGGCCATATCTGCTTACAGCCGATGAAATCGGAAATGTTCAGAACCTCGATATGAAGCTCACTGTCAACGGCGAAATCCGACAGCAGGCAAATACTTCGCAGATGATTTACCCTGTAGCGGACATTGTTTCGTTCCTTAGTCACATAATGACTTTAGAGCCTGGCGATTGTATTGCGACAGGCACACCTTCAGGCGTAGCAATGGCAACAGGAAACTTCCTTCAGGCAGGCGACCGCATCGAAGCGAGCATCGAAAAACTCGGAACTCTTGTCAATACACTCGGACCAAAACCCGAAAAGTTCTATGAGCCGCTGGAATAATTTGTAATGCGCCGCGTGTATCTTACTTTGTATAAAAACTTTACCCTAAGCGATATACAGTATTTTTAATTTTGTATTTTACTTGCCTGTGAGGTATGATTATCCGAATTGTTTCATGCGTGATGTGTTATGTTTTAGGTAAAGACAAAGAACGCAATACGCAATGCACAATACGAATTATGGTGAAAAAAAAGAAAAATTCGTTTTCAGTCGAGGACCGTATGCTGACAAGTATGCCTGATGAAGAATCTATAAACATAGAACCTTATCTTTATGATGAGGACAATAAGCTTCAGTCCAATCGCGGCCTGGACGAGCCGGATGTAATTGGAATATTGCCTGTTCGCAATGTCATTGTTTACCCGGGAACTGTTACTCCCCTGGCAATCGGACGAAAGGAAAGCAGGAAGCTTATCGAGGACATTTCAAAAAACGATTCCGTTATAGGGCTGCTCGTACAGAAAAAACCTGAACTTGATGTGCCTGGTTTCGAGGACCTTTATTCTATCGGGACTACAGTTTCAGTACTCAAGGTTATAAGGCTGCCACAGGGACCGATGCACATTGTAGTACACGGTATTTCCCGTTTCAGGGTAGTTCAAATAATCAGCACAAAGCCATATTTGAAAGCCAAAGTTAAATATCTCAGCACCAATGTAAAAATAACAAAACGCCTTAAAGCGCTCATTGTAAATGTCCGCCAGGCGGCTAACCGAGTCATCGCATTAAGTCCCAACGTTCCTGAAGAGGCATCGGTGCTTCTTGAAAATATAGAAAATCCTTCGTCTCTTGCGGATTTTCTCGCGGCTAATCTGAACGTCGAAATTATAAAAAAACAGCAGTTGCTCGAAGAGCTTGATGCGACGAAAAGACTCGAACAAATTTCGCTCGCGCTTGCCCAGCAGCTGGAAGTGCTCGAATTAAGTAATAAAATCCAGGGACAGGTCAGAAATTCGATTGATAAAAGCCAGCGGGAATATTTCCTGCAGGAGCAACTTAAAGCAATTCAAACCGAGCTTGGACAAAAAGACATATTCACAGACGAGCTAAAACAAATACGCCAGAATATTCTCAAGGCAAAAATGCCGCCAAATGTAGAATCCGAGGCGCTGCGCGAATTAGACAGGTTAAGCAAAATGCAGTCTGCTTCACCCGAATACAGTGTAGTCAGGACGTACCTGGACTGGGTCTGTGAATTGCCCTGGTCGATTCAAACCGATGACCAGCTCGATATCAACAAAGCACAGAGAATTCTCAACCGTGACCATTACAACCTTGTCAAAGTTAAAAAACGCATACTCGAATTTTTAGCTGTACGAAAACTGAATCCGAAGGGAAAAAGCCCTATATTATGTTTCGTAGGTCCGCCTGGTGTGGGTAAAACTTCACTCGGCCAGTCTATTGCAAAGGCTATGGGAAGAAAATTTGTTCGTATTTCGTTAGGCGGAATCAGGGACGAAGCAGACATCAGGGGACACAGGAGAACATATATCGGTGCGCTGCCCGGCAGGATTTTGCAGGAATTACGAAAGTGCAAAAGCAAAAACCCGGTTTTCATGCTCGATGAATTAGATAAGATTGGCAGTGATTTTCGAGGCGACCCGTCAAGCGCGCTTCTGGAAGTGCTCGATCCCGAGCAGAATTTCACCTTTACCGACCACTATCTCGACCAGCCTTTTAATCTGTCTTCGGTAATGTTCATAGGTACTGCCAATTATATCGAGCCTGTCCCGCCCGCCCTGCGCGACAGGATGGAGGTCATCGAGCTTCCCGGCTACACTGAAACGGAAAAGCTGAAAATCGCAAAAAAATATCTCATCCCGCGCCAGCTTAAAGAGCACGGTTTAAAGAGAAACTGCTGCTCGATTAAAGACGATGCCTTGCTCACTATAATTCATGGCTATACTCGTGAAGCAGGCGTGCGAAATCTCGAAAGAAACATGGCCGCTGTTTGCAGAGCCGTTGCAACAGAAGTTGCCAAAGGCAAAAAAAGACGCACTATTATTACTAAAATCGACCTTGCAAAAATTTTAGGCCCTTTACAGTTCGAGTCGGAACTGGCTTTGCGTACAGGCATTCCGGGAGTTGCAACTGCGCTGGCGTTTACACCTGTCGGTGGAGAAATACTTTTTATCGAATCTGCATCAATGCCGGGCAAGGGACAACTGCTTCTTACAGGCCAGATTGGTGATGTAATGAAAGAAAGCGCGCAGGCCGCGTTTTCAAATGTCAAAGCCAACGCAAAAAACATGGATATAAAACCTGAAAGATTCAGTAAATTCGATTATCACATCCATGTCCCAGCCGGAGCAGTTCCAAAGGATGGCCCAAGTGCAGGCGTAGCAATATTCACTTCATTGGTAAGCCTGCTGTTAAATGAGCCGACCAAACCCGATGTTGCAATGACAGGTGAAATTACCTTAAGGGGTCTTGTACTGCCCATAGGCGGCCTAAAAGAAAAAATCCTGGCCGCTAAACGTGCAGGCATAAACACTGTAATTCTGCCTGCAAGAAACAGAAAAGATATGCCCGAAGTCCCTGTAGAAGCAAAAAAAGACATGCGATTTAAATTCGTCAAAAACACCAGCGAAGTGCTGAAAATCGCACTTGATACAGGATAAACATCACAAATAAACACATTTACCATCTTACGCTGATTGATGGCTCGCCTTTCAAAAAATAATTGAGGCGTATCCTACACTGTCTGTGCTTGCCTGTCCCCTGTTTTTGATTAATATTTCGTTGCTGTTTGTATGTCCCAGGAGGATGCCTGTTTTTACACCAAGAGCTTCTGCGGCAGCAATAGCAGCAACAGCAGCGCCGGGACCGCACGCATTGCCATTTTCGGCTGTGTTTGCCAATAACTCCTCCGACTCCATGCCTAGCGCCAGCTCGATAAACTTCATATCATTTACATTGTGCGCCCATTGCAAAGCCTTTTGGCCTATACCCATTGGGATAAAACCATATCGAGGGCCATAGTGAGTTAAATCGGTAGAGCCGATGCATATTATCTTTATATCCTTTTTTTGACTAATTATCGTGCCAATGGATTCTCCTAATTTAATCGCATTTTCTCCCGGTGTAACAAGGATAGGCAATATTTTCGAGCCTGGAAAGAGATATTGAATGAATGGGACCTGTACTTCGATACTGTGTTCGGACTGATGTACCTGGCAATTACTTACAGCAGAGCCTGAATTTATTACCGATTCTGCAAGTTCCTCGTTCACGGCTATCTGGCCCAGCGGTGTTTCCCAAAAACCACTGTCATATACTGCAGGAATCCGGCTGAAATAACTGTGTGCGGCTCCGAATATAACGAATGTATGGATTTTGTCATGCTGTTCCCGAATGCAGGAAAACAGCAAAGCCGCCAAAGAGCCGCTGAATGCCCAGCCGGCATGTGGGACAATACCGGCTGTTATTGTCTCAGGCAAAGACCCGCTGAATGAAGTCATTTCAAGACACTCATTAATCTGCGCTATGCAGGAATCGTGCTGGCCGGGATAGAATTGGTCTGCTACTATAGCTTTTCTTGTCTGCATTTTTCGATCCCTCGATTTTCAGCTTTCAAATTTTGTCAGAGATAACAAATTTTGAGCTTTTTCTGTTCTTTCCTGTTATGTATCCTTGCCATCTGATTATAATGTTGCTATATTATCTATGGATTAATAAACATAATATATTGTAACCACTCTGGAAAAGAAAACAAATGGTATCTGAAAAAAAAGCACCTGTTGCAGTAATTATGGGTTCCGACAGCGATATGGAGGTAATGCAAAGCTGTATCGAGCAGCTCGAATCTTTCGGGATAAAACCGATAATAAGGATATTATCAGCCCATCGAACACCCCAGGCCACTTCTGAATTTGCTCAAAACGCGGCACAAAACGGGATAAAGGTAATCATCGCTGCTGCCGGGATGGCTGCACATCTGGCAGGAGCTATGGCCGCTTACTCCAATTTGCCTGTAATTGGAGTGCCTTTAAGCTCCGACACCGGGCTGGGTGGTATGGATGCCTTATTAAGCACAGTTCAGATGCCCCCGGGTGTGCCTGTTGCGACTATGGCTATCGGAAAAGCAGGGGCAAAAAATGCCGCTGTTTTTGCAGTAAAAATCCTTGCCTTAAATGATAATTTTTTAAGCGAAAAGCTGGAAACATTCAAAATCAATCAAAAAAAAACCGTTTTAGATAAGGATTCAGCCCTGAAGCAAAAATTTTAAGCGAAAAAATATTTTTTTTTCTTGACGTTTGGGTAAAACATTTGGTATAAATACAGGGAAGGAGTAATACGCTGGACGTCGTATAGTATAGGAGTTTTTGGATTTGGAGGAGGCGTTTGTTCCTTTTTGATGTCTTTTGACAGAAATCGAGTATTTTAAAGTAAGATTGGACCACCGAGGTCGTATGCTTCGGAATTGTGATTTTTTGCCTTTTGAAGATAGTTCGTGTATGAAAGACACAATTGTAACCAAGTCAACATTATCCTGGGCAGATACATGTTTGATATCAGGAAAGGTGAGAATCTTTATAGGTCATTTTTTCATATCCTTTTTTAATAGGAGGAGTATTATGTGTAAGAAGTTGATTTTTTTAATTTCTTTTATTTTTGTGCTTGTTTCAGCTTCTAGTCTGGCTCAAGCAGCCAATGAGATATGGCGTGAAGCTGAATCGGCTGATCCTATGACCTCGCCAATGATGACATATGATGATGATCCATGTGCATCAGGTGGTGAGTATATAGGTGTAGCAGCCGGTAATAATAGTACCTCTGCTTCACCTGCTCCAGATGGTACAGCCAGCTATATCTTTGATGTGCCTGCAACAGGAACATACAAAGTTTTTGTTAGAATCAAATTGGCAACCGATACTGTTGATGATGATTCATCTTATGCACGTATTGACGGTGCAACTTATAGCTCTGGCTCTGACTGGATTAAGTGGAACAATAATACCGCTTATGTTGGTACTGATTGGCAATGGGTTTCAATTTTCAACAATGATGATGGTGATGCACAAGTAGAATTTACAATGGATGCAGGCCAGTACACCCTGGAAATCGCATACAGGGAAGATGGTATGTATTTTGATGCCATTTTAATTACCGATGACCTTGCTCTTGATCCATCAACATTACCTGATGTAGTTCCAAGTGGTGGAGCTCTGGGGATCTCTCCGTCCCATCGTTACAGTTTTAATGATGGTGATACAACTGCAGTCGATTCTATAGGTGGTAAAAACGGAACTTTGGAAGGAACTGCAAGTATTTCCGGAAACCAATTGGTTCTGGATGGTGGTGGTGCGGCGTGGCTGCCTTCGGATACTCTTGATCCGGGTCTTACAAGCGTAACAATCGAAGCCTGGGTCGAAGTCGGTAGCGTTTCAACCTGGGCACGTGCATTTGATTTTGGCGGCTCATCGGGTAGCGATGGCGGAAACACGATGTACTTCGTGCCCAATAATGGTGGTGGCAGCGCACAACTTA
>CAYSHS010000028.1:0-8734 GCA_964430845.1 uncultured Pirellulales bacterium
TACTAAATACCAACGACTTTCAAGGATAAAAAAATGAAACATATAATACGCGCATTAGTTGAAAATAAACCCGGGGTTTTGGCACATGTTGCCGGGATGTTCGCCGCTCGCAATTTTAATATTGACTCGCTCGTTGTCGGTCGTACTGAAGAGCCGGACCTAAGCAGAATGACGATAGTTGTTATTGGCGATGACAGGATTGTCGAGCAGGTTCGCAAGCAGCTGGCCAAGATTGTTCCTGTTGTTAAAGTTCAGGATTTTGTAGGCCAGCCTGTCGTAGCACGCGATTTAATGCTGATTGTAGTTTCGTGCACGCCTGAGCAGAGACCTGAAATCCTGTCGCTGATAGAAGTTTTCAGGGCGAAAGTTGTTGATATTGGCCAGAAATTCATTATGATTGAAGTGAGCGGCCCTGAAGATAAAATCGAGGCCTTTATTAGCATGTGCAAGCCTTACGGCATTAAGAACGTCGCAAGAACAGGCACCATCGCAATGCCCAGGCACACGAAAACAGAATAATAGTGACTCGTAGCGCGGACTTCCAGCCCGCGCAAACACGGCCAAGATGGATGTGGTACTGAATATGGCAAATAAATTGAAAACTCGAAAAACATGGCGTCAGAAATTAGAGAATCCACCTGCAGGTCTGCCCAAAGTGGTTGAAGGTCCCGAGAAATGGAAAAAGACGTTTGGCGGCACAAGAGTTCTTGTGCCTACACCTCTCCTTGTCGATAAAGTGATAAGAACTGTAAAAAAAGGAAAACTAATCACAGTAAATCAAATCAGGGAAAAGCTGGCTAAAGAATTTAAAGCAGAAGTTACCTGTCAAATTACGACAGGTATTTTTATAAGGATTTGTGCCGAAGTAGCTCAAGAAGATTTGCAGGCAGGTAAAAAGCGTGTTACTCCATACTGGCGGGTTCTAAAATCAGACGGAAGCTTAAATCCAAAATACCCTGGAGGTGTAGAATCTCAGGCCAGGCGTCTAAAATCAGAAGGACACGAAATCATTCCTTCAAAATCCTTGAAACCACCAAAAGTTAAGAATTTTATCAAGTCACTGATAAACTAAAAACACATTTTGATTCAACAGATTATCTAAACAATTCTCAATCAAGATACCAAACTGCCAATTTGATAAACGATAAGTGTAATTATATATGCCAGGGCGGTAAGGCCGAAAAATTGAAACATTGCCCATCGCCATGAATTTGTCTCCTGCTTTGTCATTGCAATTGTTGCTACACATGGAGCATAAATAAGGCAGAAAAGCATAATGCAAAAGCCTGTTAATGGAGTATAATTTGCACTAAGCTTTTCGCGTAATGTCATATTATCCTGTTCAGGATCACCTACAGAATATGCAATCGACATTTGCGAAACAAAAAGCTCCTTAGCGGCTGTTGCGCCTATAAGTGCTGTTCCGATTTTCCAGTCGAAACCGAGCGGCTTTATCGCAGGTTCTATAACTTTGCCGAGTCTGCCTATTGCAGAATACTCCAGCTTATTCTCCTGTGATGACGCACCAGGTTTCGGATAGCTCATCGCGAACCATAATATAATCGAGGCAACAAGTATTAACGTTCCGGCTTTTTTCAGGTACATCCAGCCACGCTGCCACATGTGAATGGAAATCGATTTGAAAGTTGGCAGGCGATAGGGCGGTAATTCCATTACAAACGGAATCGACTCACCTTTGAAAATAGTCAGACGAAGCAGCTTGATACTGATTACGGCTAATATAATTCCAATAATATAAATCAGCCACATCATCGGGCCGTATAAATTTGGCGGGAAGAATGCTGGTATTATGAGCGCGTAAATTGTCAGCTTCGCACCGCAGCTCATCAGGGGAATTACCATTATTGTAGCAAGCCTGTTGCGTTTGTTTTCGAGTATTCGCGTTGCCATAATAGCCGGGACCGAGCAGCCGAAACCGATAAGCATTGGAATGAAACTTTTTCCGTGCAGGCCGATTTTGTGCATTATGCGGTCCATGATAAAGGCCGCTCTTGCCATATAGCCTGAATCTTCGAGAAATGCAATCATCATGAACAGGATAAGAATATTGGGCAGAAAAACGATTACTCCTCCGACTCCTCCTATTACGCCGTCAACGAGTAAAGACCTGAGCCAGTTGTCACTTCCCGCAGGCCAGAAACCTGAAATTCCTGTTCCGAGCCAGCCGAACAAATGTTCGAGCCAGCTCATGGGATATACACCTAACTTAAATGTCAGAAAAAATGTTAAATACATTAAGAGCAGGAATATCGGAAGCCCGATAATGCGATGCGTCACTATTGCGTCAATCATATCGCTGTAATTGTGCTGCAATTCGGCTGTGGTTTTTATTGTCTCCTGGCAGGCGCCGGAGATATAGCCATAACGCCTGCCTGCCATTACAATTTCAGGATTTTCCCCGAAGATGCTTTTGAGATGAGCAACCGAAGCTGCAACGATTGTGCTTACATGACTGCTTTGAACTTTTTTAACTATCTCATCATCCTGTTCAAGCAGTTTAATCGCCAGCCATCTTGCCTGGTATTTTTGCGAAAGAGCGGACTCCTGAGCAATTACGGCATTTTCAATTTTTTCCAGCTCATTCTCGATTTCTTCCCCGTAATTTATTTTATGTGTGCGCGGTTTTCGAGACTTTTCTGCTGTTTCTATAACTGCATCGAGCATCGCTTTTTTGCCCTGGCCTTTGTTGCCTATCATTTTTACAATTCGGGTCTCCAGTAACGTTGACAGTTGTTCGATATCGAATACCAGACCTCTCTGCTCAGCGACATCACTCATGTTGAAGACAAGCGCCAGAGGCACATCCATTTCCAAAAGCTGAGTGTACAAGTACAGGTTTCGCTCGATTCCCGAAGCATCTACAATATCGACAACGACGTCAGGTTTCTCGTCTATAATGTAATTTCGTGCAATAAGCTCTTCATCCGAAAAAGCCGTCAGGCTGTATGTCCCGGGCAAGTCAACAAATGTTATCTCATAGTCCCCGTACAGGCATTTACCCTGTTTCACTTCCACGGTAACACCGGGATAATTTCCCACGTGCTGGCGCATACCAGTCAGAAGGTTGAAGATTGTAGTTTTTCCGCTGTTAGGATTGCCGGCCAGAGCCGCTGTTATCTTTTTCATTGTTAAAGCGAGATACCATGATTTTATTCGCCATTCCCCGTCCAAGCATTACTTTCGAGCCTTTTACATTAATCACAAATGGGCCGGGATGGCTGTTGCTTACGACTGTTATTTCGACATCTGACACAAGTCCCATCGAGGCGAGCCTGTTGTTCAGACCTCGCCCTGCTTCGATAGCAACAATCGTTGCCTTTTCGCCAGAGCGAATTTTCGAGAGAGGTTTTATTTCTTTTTGTTCCATATTTATTTCTTTACTGCTTTTTTATTTTTTTTACAGAACTTCTTGAATTCGACTATCAAATCATGCCCATTTTGACTGCTGTGGCCGACAAACTCGATGAATGACAGCAGCCTGGCTATAATATCAGGCCCGAGTGCATGTTCCGCCTTGCACGCCGCCTGCTGGGCAGTTTTTCTTTCTACATTGAGGATATTGATAAAAAACGATTTTAAAATCTCGTGCTTATTCGCGATTTCAGCAGCCGTCTGCCTGCCAGATTTCGTCAGGCTTATATAATTATATGGCTGATAATTAACCAGGCTCTTTTCCTTTAACGCACGCAGGGCACCGGTAACCGAAGCCCTTGAGACTCCGAGCTGTTCGGCAATATCCCTGCTTCTGGTGATATTATTATCACCTGCAAGGTTATATATCGCCTCGAGATAATCTTCGAGAGAAGCACTTAATTTTTCTTTTTTTGCGGTCATATTTGAATATTACTATAATGTAAGGTATATCTAATATAGTTAGTTGAGACTAACTTTGTCAAGAGTTTTTTTGAAAATATTTGAAAAATAATATGTTAGATACGATAAATCGCAGTATCTTCTCTCTAAATATGCTTAAAAGATGTGAGGATTCATACTCAGCAGGCTGCTAATGCGTAATTGCGTACATAATGATATTTACGCCCATCTGAATTGCCAATTCATGCTTTCCAGGACCGAATTCGGAAAAAGTGGCATCGCACCAGCCGCAGTGTATATCGTTCGAGCTTAAAAATACAGCGAGCCTCTCGCCAATAAAAACCCCCCTGGCGCCGTGATCCTGACCTTTTATATATGGCAAGCCGACTTCGCTGAGGTCGTAAATGTTATGAAAAACTTCGTGGTCTCTCGGAATATTTTTTACGGAGTTTCTTCCGAATACATCCTCCAGCAGACGGTATGCGCTTTGATAGAAAAAGTCGCCCCCGTTTCCAACGACACAATCGTCCATAAGCAGGAAGCCGCCTCGCCTGATATAATCTCTTAAATTGTTTTTTTGTGTCTGGTTGAGCTGGAATTCGTTTTCATCGGTCATAAAAAGAAATGGATACCTGTTAGTTTTTTCCATGTTGTCAAAAGTAACTACAGCGTTAAACTGGTCTTCAGTACCTAACGAAGGGTCCCAGCCTGACCTGATATTTAATATAGGTTTTGTCTGGCAGCGAATAACGGCACTCAGGCGGGTCAGTAGATATTTGTCGCCACCCGGCCGGACGTTCCATTTATCGGGAGCCTCGCCCCGCCCGGGTCGTACGAGATGAGCGAATTTAACTCGCGGCATAATAAAATCATATTTCTCAAGGTCATTTATTTCCGGATCGGGATAGTTCTGAGCGGGGGAAGCACATAATTTTCCCGACATAAATACCAAACCTGCCGCTGTTTTTGAAGCTGTTTTAAGAAAAGCTCTTCGATTCATAGTTATTTTATAATCCTCAAAATTCATTTAAGAAAAAAAATTCAGATGCCAGCAAGCCGTCTTTGACATCGAGCATATATCTCCAGGGTTCTTTCGATGCCTTGCCGTCCCCGTTGTCATCGAGAACAGGTGTCTCTGTTATTACCAGTTGATTCTCTCGATACCAGTCTTCGACGTGCTTTGAAGTTGCGATAAAAACCTCCAATATCGAAATCCTGCCGTCTTTGTCAATATCGGTTTCGGTATCAGCTAATGCAGGAATAAAATACTCACTGAATTTTACGCTGAAACGCTGTTCGCCTGTGCAACTGCAAATTATAATTCTGCCTTTTCCTGAAAGCTCTTTTACTGCAAGTCCCGAAGCAGGGCAATCCAGTACAATCAAAACAGAAGAAGCCTTGATATTTTTTAATAATATGCTTAGCTGTTTTTGTGTCATATCTTCGCCGGGCAGGTTGAAGCGCAGCTGCTCTCCTATTACATTTGCCTGTCCTGTATAATAAAAAATAAATCTGTCATTGGAATTTATAAGTGATTCAAAATTATTTATCGTTTTTTGTAAGTTCTCAAGCTGCGAGCTGTTTGGATTATTTCCTGTATTATCAGTTGTAAGCACTTTTATTGTCTCTGACGTAACTACATTTTTATCAAGCAGAAATTTTTGTAAATCACTGACTGCCCTGGCTCTCGCTATATTATCCTGTATATCTTTGCTTATTCCGCTTATAACCAAGGCGTATGTTTTCCCTTTCGCAGATTCAGCGAAAGTTGCGGTAAGGGCAAACAATGTAAATATAATCATAAATATTTCAGTTTTTTTAATCAAAGTAATATCCTTTAAACAAGTCCTTTTACGCGCCTGATAAACCATTCGATAGTAAGAAGCATGCATAATATTCCCCACAGCAGCCAGCCGGGCCAGATACTTATGATTTGTCTTGTGTGGCCAGTCTGTGTCTGCGCATCGAACAGCTTTACGGTTTCATTATCGATATCGTCAGCGTATATGTATGTGCCGTTAATCTGCTTCGCAAGAGCCTGCAGGAACTGCTCGTTGAATTTCGTGTTACTCATCTCGTTCTTACGAGCCGGCAGGCTCACTGCGATTGGTTTTTCTCCGAGATACACACCGCCAGTCTCAGCCTGAGCTGCGGCAACAATTCTATCAGATTGAACATCGTCGATTTCAGAGACGTAATAACCCGAGCCTGAAGGCTCCATCGCATAAACCTGGTCATTGAAGCTCAGCAGGACATTTGCCTGCTCAACAGGAGAAAAGCTGTTATCACGCACGTATGCAGTAAATCTCACTGTATTTGACCCGGAGTATTTTCGCTCAGCGAATAATTCGATATTTCCCGAGCTGCCTGGTGTTTGACCGAGATAAGAAGTCAATGCAGACATAAGACTGTACAGCCAGCCTCCTTTCTTATCCTCGCGATACCATGAAAACAATTTCGATATATTCAGAAGGCATACCCTGCCTTTGCCAATTCGCTGGAGAATAATTAAAGGCTTGTTTGCTGAAACTGCCAGCGTAGTCGATGCAGGTTTGACTTTCTCGATATTGTAAAAAGGTGAAACTGTAAAATCATACATTGGAATTTCTTCCGGAGACAAAACAATCCCTTTTTCTGCTTCCGAAGTCAATTCGATTCGCTCCGGGTCGGGTGGCCAGAGCTTAGATTCGTTCGGATCGAAAATCACCGGCAGGAGCAAGCGAGCCTTTTGATTCCTCCATTCTGCAGGACCATAGTCACCTCTGCCGGGCAGTAATACAAGACCGCCTCCTTTCCGAACAACGAAATTATATAAGCCGTCTATTTGTTTATTAGAGAGTTCGTCAAGGCAGATATTTCCTAAAATAATAATATCATACCCGTTAAACTCTTTTTGAGTTTCAGGTAACCTTGCATACTTCATTTTTTGAATTACCTGCGATGCATGACTGGCCGATTTGATTGCATCAAGACAAAAATCAAGATGAATCCTCGGGTCTAAGGAAAGAGCCTCCCGCAGCTTGCCTACGTTGAATTCCGCAGCCTGTGCATAATATAAAACTTTAAGCTCGTCATTATCTACAACATCGACGAATGTGCTTTGGATATTATTCGCCTGATTGACCTCATTCTCGGTTGTATTTGCTCGTGCCGAAAGATTATGGCTTCCAAGATTGTCGGCGCCGACAGTAAATTTTACTGAAACATCCTTATTTTTAGCAAACTCTTCTTTAGGAACCTTAACGGAATCAACGACAAGATTGTCCCTGAGAAGCTCAATTGTTATCGAATCATCGGTCAAATTATTAGCGGCAACAACTGCCTCCACATCATAAATCGAATCAATCAGCGCTTTAACAGGCGCTTTTATCGTTTTTATCTCGACATCAGTGCCGTTTTCTCTCGAACCGACTCCTACAATTAATATAGGGAAATCCCGCCGCAGCAGAGACTGATATGTTTCCACACGCTGGTCGTCAGCCTGGCCGTCTGTAAATATGATGGCTCCCTTTGTTTCTGTGGAGCTGGGGGAAAAATTGTTTTCTACCGTTTGTGCGATGTCGTATTTGCCGAGTGTTTCAAGGATTTTGCGAAGATTCGTGTGGTTTCCCCAGCGCCGTAGTAATTGTGTTGAGCCGCTGTGATAAACATCATTATCAAAACCAAGTATTTTGAAATCGGGCCTTTCTGTGCCTGTGGACAGGAATTTATCGTCAAAGATTTTAATAGTGCTATCCAGCCTTGTTTTTTTCGCTTTTTCGACAACCGACATACTTTCGCTTGTATCAAATAATACAAGAACATTATTCCTGGAAAAAGTCTCGGCAATTTCCGAGCGGGATGGATTCCATAATATTAAAATTAATATCACAATTGCGAGAAACCTGGTTCCGACAAGAAGCACTCTTAAAAATTTATACTTTGTTTTTTGAAGCTCAGGGCTGCGAAACGACAAAAAGACAAGCATCGCGGCTACTGCTAATATAATTGTTGCAACGAAATGTCCCGGGTAATCCGCAAATATCATTTTTTATCAACTCCCGAATTATATTCAGCCGCCTTCTCGAAAAAGTCATTGTCATACTCGAAGAATCGCGCATCCGAAGGCTCTTCTTCGATAGGTTTTTCCTGCCTTTTTTCAAGCTCGAAAGCGCGACTCCAAAGCTCACGCGAAATTTCTCTTACAGTATCCCGGACGATTGAGCCGCCTTCCGTTAGAACATGACTGCTGGATGTATTACCGTTTCCTCCGCCATCCACATTTTCTCTATGAGCTTTTGCCATACTTTCGAGAAGACGATTGGCGGCTTCGAGTCTGGCCAGCATCTGCTCTTTCTCAAGCTCGGTAAGCCCTGAATCAAGATTTGCGGCATCTACCGCCAATTGCCCAGCTTGCTCTTTAAGCTTTTTTGCCAATTGATTTTCTTCGCTGCCCTGCAAGCCTTTTTCGATTGCGTTATCGGCCGAATCAAGTTTCTCTGAGGCAGAATCCATCAGTTCAATAGCCTGTTTAGATTTATTATCATATTCCTGCGGCTGGTAGTGCAACTCTTCCATTTTCTCCTGAAATTGTTCCATATATTCGAGAGCCTCTCCGAGACTGTCCTGAGCTTCTTTAGATACCTTAGATATATCAGCCGCTGAGTCTTGCGATATAGAATTTAGCTTCTGCTGTAATTGCGAAATGCTATTCTGTAACTGTGCCTGTTTTGCCTGGAGCATTTTAAGTTGTGCTTGAGCAATAGCCTGTCCCTGTGATGGTTCATACGAATCCTGTGATGGACTGCCACTTTGACCGCCAATGCCTTTTCCTGAACTGTCTCTACCTTGTTGTGATGGACTGCCGCTCTGACCGCCTTCTCCTTGTCCTGCACTATCCTCACCCTGTTGTGATGGACTG
>CAYSHS010000028.1:8834-15671 GCA_964430845.1 uncultured Pirellulales bacterium
CGCTCTGACCGCCTTCTCCTTGTCCTGTACTATCCTCACCCTGTTGTGATGGACTATTACTCTTACCACCTTCTCCTTGTCCTGAACTATCCCCACCTTGCTGTGATGGACTATCACTCTTACCACCTTCGCCTTGCCCTGAACTGTTTCCATTTTGCTGTTTAGACTGCGAATTTGCTTTGGCTTTTTCGTTGGCTTCTTTCTGCAACTCTAAAACTTTCTCAAGATTCGTTTTTAACTGTTTTTGCTCGGCCTGAAGTTTTTCGATATCGTTTTGCACTTTTTCCAGCTCGTCTTCAGTTCGTTCCTGCTCCATCTCTGGCGGTTCGATAGACTCTTTTAATTCTACCTTGTCAGGCTTTTCTTCGGGTACACTCATCCCGCTTTGCGGAGGATTATATTCCATTTCAAGCTCGATAATAAATTTACGAAGAATTCTGTAAGCTTCTTTCTCGCTTATCAGCGAGCCTGCTGCATCATGCCTCTCTAAATAACTGGATGCCTTCTCGTAATTTGCCAAAATCTCGTTTAGCACAGCTTTTTGAGCATCAGTGAATTCATTATGCGGGTCATCCCGAAGCCTTACCAGCAGTGTCGAACAATATTTTACATCTTCGTTAATGGAATCAAGCTTCGAGCGGTCGTCTGAATCGATGCTTGTTTTACTTGCAATCACAGAGGTCTTTTTAACGAATGCCCGAGTATATTCGAGCAGTGTCATCAGGTCTTCAGGTACTCCGCTTGGAGAGCTGCTTTGGCCGCCGCCTGACTTAATGTGCCAGATTTGCTGGTAAGGCCTGATTTCTATAAAATATATTCCACTGCTCGCAGTGTTTTGCGAGGCGGAGATTGCTGTTTTTATATCAGACGCCTTAGCATAAAACATGATACTGTCACCGACTTCAAGGTCATATTGCTCTAACTCAAAAACATACCTGAATTTGGTCTCGTTGGAATCAGGTTCGATCGGTATGTCCAGCGAAATCGGCTCGCCTTCAGGAAGTTCAGCAATAAATTGTGCTGAGCTAAGTCCAAAATCATCCGATATTTCAAACTCAATCGGAACGCTGGATACGTTAGTCGCAAGATAGTCACCATCAGGAGAAATCAGCTTGGATTGCGGCGGATTGTCAGTTTTTAAGACAATCTTCAGGTCAGGAATGTTTTTACTGCTTAAACCTTTGTCATCTATAAGGTGAAATTCAAAAGAACCTTCCGTATCGGCGCTGAAAGTATGTGTGAAATTATTTACATCTTCGAGCTGTTTGCTGCTCGATAGACCCGACGGCTCGATAAGCTCTGCCTTGCTGAGCTTGCTCGTAGCTTCGACGTGGAGCGTAATTGTACTGTTTTTAATAAGCTCAAGACTGTTGTTTTTAACCTGCTCAGTGTAGCTTTTCAGGGCGCTGTCATCCTGAATATTTTTGGGCATTTCAATTTCAGCAGTAATGCTTTTAATTTTCGGAGCCTCACGAATATCTATATTCTGCCACTGCGTGTTGACTTTACCTGTTTCAAATCTATATTGAAACTGTCCCTTATCGGGAAAGAATTCCGATGCCTCTAGCTTAGGCTCTTTTCCTGACTCTACGAATGGGCGCAACTGTATTTGCTGATTATTAGAGTCCTGTTCAACAGGTGCAATTATTAATTGCCCTGTACTCGGAACATGACCTTTAATCGCGGCTGCCATAACAACCATGGATTCAGGCTCGGAAACTATGTCACCTGTAAGAGTCTCCAGGGTAGTTGCCGGTACAGGCTCAACTGTTGCAAAAGGCACTGCAAGCCTGGCAAGGTATGTTTTGAAAAAAGACAAGTTGTGCTGAACATATAAGCCAACAATGCTAATGCCCAAAAATACAAAAGCGGCCAGTGCAAACCCACGCCATTTTTCAACGACGGAATCAAAACGGAACGATTCACTGTCTTTGTTTACACGAAAAATCAACTGTTCAGCAAGCACCCTGGAATATGGATATTCTGCTTTGTTCTCATAATATTCCATAGCGGCTACAAGCTGCTGATGAAAGCAGTAATTATTTTCGATGAAATTGGCAGCGTTTGTATAAGAAATCTGAACCAGCAGCAATCGCGATAATTTATAAACTAAAAATACGGTTGAGCCTGTCAGCAGAAAGAAAGCGGCCAGCCTGCCCCAAATCCCGAAATTTAACCAATGGTCAAGCAAAACATATATACCTATATATACACATGCAAAAACCAGGCAAATCGCGGCGGTTTTAAGCACAGCTATTGTAACAAGCCACCTTCTGACCTTTGAAACTCGCGACACCAGATAATCAAGCTCTTCGTTTATAGCCATTACATGACCTTCTTTATCTTCTCATTCTATTTGCAGCAAACGATTCGATTAAAAGCAGGGCGATTATTACCCAGACAAGAAACGGGACAAGGGACTTTTGGCTCATCGCTCGTAAATCAACTGTCGAGTCACGAGCGACGAGTGACGATTCAACTGCCAGGAATACCCGGCTAATAGCATTTTCAACTTCCTTTTCGTCAGGTTTTAGCATGTTTGTCTCGCCGGAAGGTAAATTCACCCCGACATAAATTACAGGCTCGCTGATAGTTTTTATCCAGCCCGTATCATCGGATTCCGGAACTGTTAAGAAAGTATTTGTCACAACCGCGAGCTGTTTTTGTCCATTGCAGTTTTGTAGCATAATCTGTTTTTGTCCGGTCTCATTTGTCCCATCATTATCTATGGGCAAAATTATTCTTTCACCACAGGTGAAAGTGGAATTAAAGATTTTGTTTTGCTCGCCCAACAGGCACTGGCACAGCGCGACTGAAGCGCTGGATTTAAACAGTGAGCCTAACGAGCTGTCAATACTCGTATTAACCAGGATGCTTGTGCCGTTTCCCTGTTTTTTATAATATATAAATCCTGCATCATTTTGATATCGCCATAAACACGTGCTTTCGGGAAAAGGCTGACATTCCCAATAACCGTTAAGGGCGATTCTGTCAACTCTGTAGTTTGACAGCGCCTTCATTGCAACGCTGTCAATCCCGGGAAATTGCTCCGTGCCCGGATTAATCTCAAGATATGTTTGCTCTTTTATATACTTTACCGGCAGGGCGGGAAGAATTTCCTGCTGTAACAATTTTTCTGCTGTTTCTGCGAGAGGTTTATCGTTTAGGAAAAATATAGCTCTGCCTCCTGTTCCAAGAAAATCCGAAAGCGTTTTTGTCATGTTACTTAGCGCATCCGGGATTGTCGGGCAAACAAATATATCAGCCCAACTAATGTTAGACATGCTCAGGCTTGTAATCGGAATTCGCCTTATATCATATATGTTGCTTGCACTTTTTTCTGAAAGGGTTTTAATCGCTGTCTCCAATAAAAACATCTCATCGTTTTCAGTCTCGACCAGGAGAACATTCCTTGTGCTCTGTTCAGGAATCTGAACAGCCAGATAAAACTTGTCATCTTCGCTTAGATTATCGTTCGGAGTTAAAATCAATTCTATCGGAACAAACGAATGTAAATCTTTGATGGTATCGGCATCTAATACTAAAGGACAGCTTTTCGACTGGCCTGGTTCGAGTGATATATCAACGGAAGCTGTTTTTTCTTTCTCAATTATTGCATACAGTTTTCGATTTTGGTGTGTCTGCCCGTTATTATTAATAGTTACATCGATTGATAGCCTGTTATTTTTGAAATCCGCCGCTGATGCACTGATTATCGAGGAATTATTTATGGGTTTGGATGAGGAAATTAATTTGTACTCAAAATTGTCCACAACGGCAGGCTCCCGGACATTGAGGAACTGTTGTAATATATTGCCTGTAAAGTCACTTATTAAATAAGCTGAAATTTTGTCACCGGGTTTTGTATTTTTATCACTGCTGTTCAAGCCTGATATAAAAGCTCCGAGGTCTGCTCTTTTATTTTTAATATCCAGGGATTGAACCTGTGCCAAAGCCTGCTGCTTGTTTAAACCATAATTCCAGCTGCCTGAAGCTAATGAGCAGATATTTAAAACAGCATCCGTTTCAGCGGAAACGATATAACTAATCGCTGTATCTTTCATCTGCTTCAAATAGGTCTCGCCGCCATCCGTGTAAGCCATCGAAGCGGAATCATCCAAACCCAGATAATAAATAGCTTTTATTTGTTTTGGCTGAGATTTCTTAAATATGATTGGCTGTGCAAAAAGAAACGCTATAAGAACAATACTCATACAGCGTAGCAAAAGTATCAGCAAATCCCGCAAATGCCTGCGAGAGTGACTTTCTATATGGCTCAGTTTTAAGAACCGGAGCATTGTAAATGGGATGCGTCTATAGCGAGGCTTTGCCAGAAAATGTGCGAGAACGGGTCCCGCGACTGCTATAACACCAAACAAAAATGTCCACGCTGCAAAACTCATCTCATCCTCTTGCGCTTGGCAAGGTAGGCTATTATTGCCCTGTCCAATGGCTCGGACGTATCGAGAAGGCAATAATCAACATTGCTCCTGCCTGCCGTTTTAGCGATTTCGTCCAGGAATTCCGTGACACATTCACTATATTTCTGTTTGAACGACTGGGGAAACGTACGGATTTTTTCGCCCGATTCCAGGTCCTCGAACTGTATCAGGCCATCATAATCAAGATTTATCTCCTGGTGGTCAAGTATCTGAAAAAGGATAACATCATGCCTGAGGAACTTCAAATGCGACAGGCCCTTAAAAATACTGCCTTTATCATCGAGCAAATCCGAAATTAAAATCACAAGACCCCTGCGCTTGGTAGTCTCAGCAAGTGCGTGAAGAACATCTGCAAGGTTTGTCTGCCCTTCAGGCTGGTTGTACTGTAGTGTCGCTAAAATGACGTTCAGGTGCGTGCGCCTGGAGCTTGGGGGAATGCGTTTTTTGACTTTATCGGCAAACAGGACTAAAGAAGCGCTGTCACCCTGACCGAGCATTAAGTAACTTAAAGCCGCAGCCAGGAATGAGCCATACTTGCTCTTACTGACGGAACCTTTGCCTGCGAACGACATGCTCTTGCTGCTGTCCAGGAGAATATAAACTATTGTGTTTGTTTCCTGCTGAAAACGCTTTATATAAAGTTTATCGCTTCTGCCAAAAACTTTCCAGTCAACGAATTTCAGCTCATCTCCTTCATGATATTGCCTGTGGTCGCTGTATTCGACACTAAATCCGTGAAACGGGCTTGGATGCAGACCTGCAAAGAATCCCTCGACTGCACAGCGTGCAACTAATTCCATATTCGCCAGCTTGCTTAAAAATACCGGATCAAGATATTCACGCGTATTTGTCACTGTTTTGTCCCTCAAATAAAATAAGCAGGATTTTCAACAATCCTTTTAAATATTTTCAGCTTATTTCGGCAGCGGAACATTTTCTACAAGGTCATCGAGTATCTTCTCAACACTGACAGCGTCAGCCTCGGCGTCGAAATTCGTTATGACCCGATGCCTGAGCACTAACTTGCTTACTGCTTTAACATCCTCGAAACTTGGTGTTATTCGTCCGTTGATAAGCGCAAGAGCTTTTGCACCGAGTGTCATATATTGTCCGGCTCTCGGACCTGCGCCCCACTTGAGATATTTCTTAACCATCCATGTAGCAGTCCGGCTGTCAGGACGGGTTGCACGTGCCAGATTTATGCAGTACGCAATGACTGTATCGCTTACCGGCGCCATGCGGACAATCTCCTGGAAAAGAATCATATTATGTCTGTCCAGTACCTTATGCGCATCCTTTTTTTTACCTGTAGTAGTCTGCTTGACAATCATATGCTCTTCTTTGGCGGAAGGATAGTCGATATAAATCATAAACATAAACCTGTCCAGGGCCGCTTCAGGCAAAGGATACGTACCTTCCTGCTCAATCGGATTTTGGGTCGCAAGAACAAAGAACGGCTCCTCAAGCTTGTATGTCTGGCCTGATACTGTAACCTCCCTTTCCTGCATGGCCTGCAAAAGAGCCGCCTGGGTTTTCGGGGGAGTGCGGTTTATCTCGTCGGCCAGAACTACATTGGAAAAAATAGGCCCTTTTACGAACTCGAACTTCCTTTTTCTGGTCTGCTGGTCACGCTGAATTATATCTGCTCCGGTAATGTCCGAAGGCATTAAATCGGGCGTAAACTGTATCCTGTTGAACTTCAGGCTCATCGCGTCAGCAACGGAATGTACCATAAGAGTCTTGGCAAGACCAGGAACGCCCTGGACAATACAATGTCCCCCGGCAAGCATACAGCAGAGCATCGAATCAATTACACTGTCCTGGCCTATTATCACCTTATGTATCTGGTGTTTTAGCTCGACGTAACCTTTATGAAGGCGTGCGATTAGCTGAGCTTCACTAACAGAACTGGTTTGAGCAGGCTCGGAAGCATTATCTTTCACAGGGACGGGAGCTTTATTCTCAAGTTGTTGTTCCACAGGTTGTTCCATACGCTTATCCCTTAAAAAAATAATCAACAACTATTCTTATTATACAGAATTGCTCGAAAATTACCAAGAACAAAATATAAGACTCAAAATAATAGAGCCGGCTCACTGTTGCAAAGCACGAGAGCATATAAAAACAGCTCTAAGCGCCAAAAACTATTCTAATAAGCCATTTTATGAATATAGACGGAATGATGACGGTTTTGTTACACAAAATCTCTGAAAAAATCGAATTTTTTACCATGCAGGCATGATTTTCGCTAAGCGGGATTTGACGATTCTGATTTTTGAGTTTTTTCTTTGATGTAATTGGCTGTGCGAAGTGCGGCTTCTTTGCCGAAATCGATGCACTTGTGCATCCCTGAGTTGAATGATTTTACAAATTCCCGGGAGTCAAAATTCGCAAA
>CAYSHS010000028.1:15681-17704 GCA_964430845.1 uncultured Pirellulales bacterium
ACTGCACCTTGCCCGATATTTTGACCAGGTTCCGTTTCAGGCTGCGGGGCAAGCAAATATATCGCTGAAGCAAATCCTGCAAAATATATAATGAACATAAATATAAGTTTCGATCTCCAGCCCTTCACTAAGTTTCTCTCCTCCGGTTGGGAAGTAAATATAAATTATAAGTGCCTAAAGTGTCTAAAGTTATTAATTGAAACTTTCTACTTTTAACTTTAGGCACTTTAGCTCACTTTAAGTACTTTAGTCGCTTTTTTGTGCTCTATTAAATAATTAATATATAAAGCCGCATTTTCAAAATGGTAAATAGCTTAAACTGGCTGATTTTTTGAATATTTTTTATATAACTGCTTAAATTGCAATAACTTAACACGATATGTAATTCCGGCGCAGGCTGGAATCCATTTTTCTTGTTAACTTTTCAATTCCGGACATCTTTATTACCCCTCACAGGAATGTCCCAGGAATATAGAGTGCTGTTTTTAGTTTATGGCAGATTTTCAAGATCAGCAAGGTCGTTGTGTCTGCCTGATACTTTTTTATTGATTTTGAGATGCTCCAGACTGATTAAATTAACGCATACGCCATCAATTTCAGTAACAACTTTCTGCGAAAAACATTCTTCGAAATTTACGCCTGAGATTGTCGTCGATATTTCTATCCTGACTGGAGGCATACCCATACGGATAATTTGCCATTCCTTCAGGAATAATTCCGCAGATAAATCAGGAAGATCAAAACCGAACTCTTTCAGGACAGTAACTATTTTCTTCGCGTTAGTTGGATTTCTGGCCACCCAAATATCCATATCAGAGGTAGCTCGTGGATAGCCAAAGTAACCGACAGCATATCCGCCTATCAGTAAATATTCAACTTCTTGTTTGTTGAGTAATCTCAAGAACTCTTTGAAGTCTTGTGGTAGATGGATCGTAGCCATAGATAATCTGCCTCATTATTTCAACAGCTTCCAGCCTTTCAGCAGGTGTTTTGGACAGCCAGTAAGATTTCTCATCTGATTTATCAAATACCGAGCCTACCAAAAAGACCGTCCTATCCAGTCTTGGAAATTCATTTTTTGCCATATAATAATTTTATCAGAAAATTTTGGTTATGTAAACACTGCTCTTTTCAATCGGGTCGAAATTAAAGGTGTCCGGAGAGCGATTATTATCAAGGTTTTTTGAGCTGTTTTGAATTTCTATTGTTTTTAATCTTTTCCTGCAATAAACATCTGATACAATACGTCTGTTACTTGGTATTCATTACAGGAAAGGTCTATACTTTTTTATTAGGAGCAACAAGATGAAAAAATATTTATTGAACTGTGCATCAGCGTTAATAATTCTCCATTTTATTCTGGCTGGAAGTGCAAAATCGCAAATTAATGAAAGTAAAACATTCAATGGCTATACGCTGTTTTCACCATTAATGTCAACTATGACGTATCTTATCAATATGGATGGTGATACAGTTCATACATGGCAAAGTGAATATTCATCAGCGTTCAGCACATATTTTCTCGATAACGGTGATATTCTTCGTGCCGCTTCAAGAGGCGGCGGTGGTATGGGTGGTTTTGGCGGCGGATTCGGAGGTGGGCAAAGAAGGGGAGGTCCCGGCGGAGGAATTGGGGCAGGCGGTCGGATTCAGGAAATTGACTGGGATGGTAACCTTGTCTGGGATTTTGAATATTATACAGATAAGGAAGTTCCTCATCACGATATAGAAAGAATACCTAACGGAAATGTACTGATTGTCTGCTGGGATGAGAAAACGCCGGAAGAAAATATCGCGGCAGGGCGCAATCCTGAATATCAGACGGCTGCACTTCCTCCTGATTGTATTATAGAAGTAAAGCCTACAGGCAAAACCACAGGTGAAGTTATCTGGAAATGGTATGCCTGGGACCATCTTATTCAGGATTTTGATCCGAACAAACCCAATTATGGAAAAGTATCCGAGCATCCTGAGCTTATCGATATCAATTATTCTGAAAGCTGGTCTGACCAGCCTGCAGGCG
>CAYSHS010000029.1:0-17534 GCA_964430845.1 uncultured Pirellulales bacterium
TTATTGTTTCTGAAAGACTAATTTCATCAATCCGCCAGAAATATACCTGGTAGACCTTCAGGTAACTGGTAGTATTGAAAGATGTACTATTTTGTCCCTGGCTTACCAGCACTCCAAGCGGATTATCACGTGTTGCGTCTCTTACATTATCAAGATCTGTACCCAAGTAAACATCGTGCTGTATGGCATTTAGTCCAGCAGTCCAGCTTAATGTTGGTCCTACAGCAGAACCTGTTGCTCCGTTAACCGGGTTGGGCTGGGAAGCTTTGCTGGGAATGTCCGGCGGCATCGATTTACTGGCCTGCGATGAATTGCCGTAAGCTCCCATATTGATTCTGTCTCCGTTTGGCTGCGGTTCATTTGAAAAATCATCTTCAGGATTGCCTGCGTTAATACAGGGACTCGTGACATTATCAAGAACCCATGTACTAAGGAGAGGCGAATATCTTCCGCCCTCGCTTTTCAGGTGATAATCATCTGCGTTTGCATCAGCAAATAGAGGGTTAGAATGTATGTTAAGATCATTATTAACGTTGAATATCATATATGTATCTTCTGTACAACTGTAAGCAGGCATACAGTTTTCAAAATCTTTTACTGTATTATTCCATAATATACAGTTACTTATGTCAGGATTACTGTTAAAGCACTCTATTCCATAATTATTATTCACAATTGTCAGGTTTTTGATTGTTGGTGAGCTGTCTAAAACATTAAGTATTCCAATTTTACTGTTTCTTATTATAAAGTTCTGGATTTTGCATTGAGAGGTTTCTCCGAAGCAGAACAGAACAGCTATATCATCGGGATTTTCGATAACAGCAGCACCTTCTGCACTTTTTAATGTAATGTTCTTGCCCCAGAATATTACTGGATTGCTATATACGCCCGGATAGACCAGTATAGTATCACCATCCTGTGCGGCGTCTATGCCGCTCTGAATCGTTTTAAAAGCAGTTTGCCTGCCAAGACCATCGTTATTATTATTCCCAGTTGCTGTATCTACATAATATGTCGTTGCAGGCTCAGGTACATCTACGCACAAAACAGTCATTTGCGCCATGTATAAAATTTCCTGGTCGTTGGGAGTATATGTGGCTCTTATCGTAACTTCTTTTGTTTCGTCAAGCTCTCCAACTGTGAACAATCCATTTGCATCAATCATTCCGGTTTCCTGAGACTCGAGCGACCATGTTACTTCAGTTGTCAGGTCAATCTCTGAATCATCATCATAGCGGCCAACAGCGGCATATTGCGCAGCATCACCTTCTGTAACCTGCCCGGGACCGCTAATTTCAAGCTGTACGAAAGCAGGTGGGATATATTCCTGGGCTTCATCTGCGCCAATATCGACATATTGCCCGATTAAGCGGGCATCGCCGTCAATATCATTCTGGTCGGTATAATCTCTGTTCGGATCACCAATATCGATACATGGTGAGCTATGGAGCAAGTGATAGTCACCCTCATTCCACTTATTCTGAATTGACCAGCTTCCGGGCTGGACGAAAAGTGGATACGTATCGATATTATTCGGCTCCCATTGCAAAATAGCACCTTCGGCTACAAATACATCATTCGGGCCGTTCTGAATGTCACTATAATCAATTGACAAGTTCCATGTTGCGGTGTTTGGTTCGATACATTCTACGAGAACCTGGCCGCCTTCGTTTGCATCATTGTCCCAGATAATAGTATTATCGATAATTCCGTAATCTCCCTTGAAGTACACCGCTGCTCCTTTTTGCTGGGTATAATTGCCGACTATAGTACAATTGACTATTTCATTGCAGTCATAAAGACCTCCACCATTACCTTCTGCTGTATTACCGCTTATAATGCAATTAATAACCGAGTTACAATCTGAGAGTCCCCCACCGTTTTTAGTAGCACTATTATTTCTTATAATACAGTTTTCTATCGTACCTTTACAACTATATAATCCGCCACCTTCGCTTGGATAGTGTTGTATGGTTCCGGTATTGTCCTGAATAAAACAGTTTCTTATAATTCCATCACAATCATATAATCCTGCACCATAGTTAATACGTTCACCATACAATTGATTATTTTTAATTATGCAATCTTCGATTAAACCGTCACAGTTATTTATACCACCACCTCTAGCTCCTTTATTATCGATTATATTGCATTTTATTATAGTTGCTTTTGTGCCATAACCACAAATTCCACCACCGGCGTAATTGAAACCGTTGTAAATTGTAAATCCCTGAAGCATACAGTTTTTGTTCTCATTTCCGTTGAAGGCAATTGTAATCTTGCCACCCATTGAAGAAGATTTACCATTGATCTTCGTATTTTCTATAATATTCCAATCATTCGGATCTGTAGAAGTCAGGATAATATTCTTCCCTTTGAAATTAACAGGCCCTTCGTATTCTCCCTGTGCTACTATAATAGTATCGCCTTCTCCTGCCGCGTCGATAGCCGGCTGAATAGATGAATAATCTTGTCCAAGACCACCTCCTACTGTAATAGTTTTTCCAAAAGTCAGGCTTGCAGAGAGCAGCAGAATAGAAATGATGAAAAATGATTGCTTTAAAAATCTCCCGATATCCATTTTCGTATCCCCTAAATATAAGTTCCTCAGTTCCACAAATCGTCTTTTTTTACATTAGGCAGCAATTCTATCCTAAAAAACCACACAACTCGCGACTATATTTTATAAATATACTGTCTCTATTTTATATATCGTAAAGTGGTAAAGCAACAGAAAATGCAAAAAAAGACTAAAGAATTATTAAATTCATCGAATTGACCGATTTAAACCAGGTTTGTCATTCCTGATAAGTCAGAAATACATTATTGCGATAAGATAAATGGATTCCCGCCTTCGGGGGAATGACAGGTAGAGTCGATCATTTTGAGTGAATTAGTTGATTGAGCTAAAATATCACTTTTAGGGTAGGCAACCTAACTCAACCAACCCATCAACACATTTACATATTTACTCATCAACTCAGTCGAGGTTCATTGTCATCAGGAACTCTGCGTTTGTTCTTGTTTTGGCGAGCCTGCTCTTGAGCAGCTCGATTGCTTCGACCGGATTCAGCTCGCTGAGAACTCTGCGAAGCCTGTAAACAAGCTGCAATTCTCTTGGGTCGAGCAGTAATTCCTCGCGTCTTGTGCCGGACCTGCTTATGTCGATTGCCGGCCATGTTCTCCTGTCAACGAGACGTCTGTCGAGATGCAGCTCCATGTTACCTGTTGCTTTGAACTCCTCGAAAATGACTTCGTCCATCTTCGAGCCTGTATCGATAAGAGCTGTCGCGAAAATTGTAAGCGAGCCGCCTTCTTCGATATTTCTTGCTGCACCGAAGAATTTCTTTGGCATCTGCATAGCGCCTGCATCGACACCGCCTGTGAGAATCCTTCCAGAGTGCGGCATTTCAGTATTATACGCACGTGCCAGACGCGTAATCGAATCCAGCAGGATGACTACGTCTTCGCCGTATTCGACGAGCCGCTTTGCTTTTTCAATAACAATTTCTGCGACCTGGCAGTGACGTGCCGCGGGCTCATCGAATGTCGAGCTTATAACTTCGACATCGTCAGCCGTTTTGCGCTGCATTTCAGTGACCTCTTCGGGTCTCTCATCTATAAGCAGAACGATAAGCCTTATATCAGGATGATTCGCGCTCAAAGCATTCGCGATTTTCTGAAGCAGAATCGTTTTACCTGTTCTTGGCGGAGCGACTATCAGGCCTCGCTGTCCCATACCTACCGGAGTAACCAAATCGATGATTCGCATATTAAGCTCTTCAGCCGAAGTTTCAAGTATAAAACGTTTTTCCGGGTGCAGGGGTGTAAGGTCGCTGAATACAACTTTCTCGGAAAGGTTGTCCGGGTTCTCGAAGTTAATTGCCTCAACGCGAAGCAGGGCGAAGTATTTCTCGGAATCTTTCGGAGGTCTGATTTGGCCTGATACGATATTTCCCGTTCGCAGGCCGAAACGTCTTATCTGGGAAGGCGAAACATAAATATCATCCGATGAGGACAGGTAGTTATAATCCGGGTTTCTGAGGAATCCATAGCCGTCAGGGAGGACTTCAAGTACGCCTTCGCCGTACATAAGGCCGTTCTGGCGGATTCGCTCCTTGAGAATCCTGAAAATCAAATCCTGCTTTTTCAGGGCGCTGTATTCCGTGATGTTCTCTTTTTTGGCGATGTCGTGCAGCTCGGCCACGTTTAATCTCTGCAGGTCTGTCAGGTACAGGTTGCCTTTTTTGATTCGTTCGTACTTGGCATGAGTTGACTCTTCTTCCGACATCTCGGTGTCTTGGGATTCATCGGCTTTCTCCAAGGTTATTTCGTCTTCAGCCGTAGCGATAGCAGTAGCCTCCTTGTTTTCATTTTCAGGGGCGCCGGCTTCGGAATCTCCATTTTCAGACGTGCTGCCTTCTATGGATGGGTCCTTCTGCTCTAACTGCTCGGACTGCTCATTATTGTCATCGAACATTTGTTTTTCAGTATTTCCTTTTCTTTTAGATATTTTTCTTTTTTTGTTTTTTGTTTTTGCGGCCTTTGCCATCATTGCTCCTTTTTTAACTATTATTTATCCCGCTATAGTGATCAATCATCCCGTCAGCCTGACGAATTGACGAACCACAACGGGTAACTCGTGATTTTTGTTCCGTTCTCCGTAGTGATTTAAACTTTGCAGTTATATTGCTGCAAAGAATGGAACTACGAAAGATGAATCGCGACTCGTAGTGTGTGATTAGTGGTCTCATTGTCCTTGGTACCGAGAAATACATAAGGTACTGCAAAGGACGAGCCGTATTTAGCGATTTGCGAATAAATTTACTGTCCGCCTGCCGCTATTGCTCATTCACTATTCACCATTCACGAAGAAAATAACCTACTTTTATTAAAAACGGGTAATATATTTCGATCTGTTACCAACCCCGCTTAATTATCATCCATAATGTATGAGAAAATTTCAGCGATCTGCCTGACTAAAGCCGAGAAGTCAGAATTGTTATTTACCGTATTATCGGCGATGTTTTTCTTTTTGTCCAGAGAAATTTGAAAATTTTCTCGAATTTTTATATGATTTTTTTCAAAACCTTTATTTTTTGCACGATTTTCCCTGGTTTTTTCATCACAATCGACAAAAATCAGCCTGTCGCACCGTTTTGCCCAGCCAACTTCCACCAATAAAGGCATATCCAGCACAATCGCTTTGACCCGATTATCCTGGTTATACTGCTCGACAAGCTCCTCTGTTCTCTGCAAAACCAGTGGATGCAAGATTTTTGTCAACTGTGTTAATTTTTCGCCGTCCCTAAAAACAATCCCTGCAACCTTGCCTCTGTCAATCTTTCCCTGTGAGCCAACAACATAAGTTCCCAAAAGCCCAATAACCTGCTCCCTAACCTGCGGGTCATCAAGCAGCTCATGTGCAATCTTGTCGGCATCGATTACCTTGCAGCCCAGCTTAGCAAATTCAACCGCTGCGGCACTCTTACCCGACCCGACACCACCAAGAATCCCGATTATTGGTTTTTTACCTTTCATAATACACATTGAAAAAAGTGACTAAAGTGAACTAAATTACCTAAAATGAGCTAAAGTTAATAATTTGAACTTTAGACACTTTCAACTTTAAGCACTTCAAACTTTAATTAATAATTCCCTCAAATCAATCAGTCAAATCAATAATCTCTCACGATAAGCGCATCTTTGCCTACCATGTACTTATCTGAGTCTTTAATTTTGAGATTATATACTTTCCCGGTAAATGGCAGTGACTGTTTTGTTATACTTTTGATTTTGATTAAGCCTTTGGCTGTTCTCAGCTTCATTCCAGCTTCAAGTTTCTTCGATGAAATCCATCTTCCTGATTCAGCCATAAAATAATGCTCGTTAGCTACAGTTATGCACTCGCCGCTCTCAAGCAATAAATCATATAAATCAAATGTTCCTTCATGTATCAGCAATTGTTCGACTTTATTTATGGCGTCGATATTTTGTCCTGCACGGACTTCGGATATCGTGACAGCTTTTCCATCAACCCAGGCAGGCGTTTGTCCTGTGAAACAGGTTCCTCTGCCTTTCGATTGCGGAATCGTAACAAAAGCCCAGATATCGCCTTTGGTTGTAAATCCAGTGCTGTCTGTTTCGTCAACTCGCCAGCAATAAAGCTGATCATATCCGAGTGTGCCGGGATTGTAATAATTAGGCTCCTGTCCCGCAGAAGCAAGCACTCCCATAGGATTTGAGAGAGATGCGTTGTTGACATCATCAGAATTAGTTCCGAAATACACATCGAAAGTAACGGCACTTGCGCCAGGATGCCAGTTTAAGACAGTGCTTATTGCTACGTTAACAGCTCCATTAGCCGGATATGGATTGGTAAGATGCGCAGAGGAAAATCCTGTTGTAAATGTCCATATATTACCTGTTACTCTGTTTAAGGAGTTATCTACCTCATCAATGCGCCAGTAATATTGTGTATTTGGCTCCGTAGTCTCGGGGTCGAATTCAGTCCCGTTTTGTTTTTTCACGAACGGCGGGTATTCACTATCTCCAAAATAAACTTCGTGCGCAACAGCATTTATATCAGAGACCCAGTTTAACATAGTGTCCAAAATTACATTTACAGCATCATCAGCAGGATGGGGATTGGATGCAGGATTGAAATATTCGATATCATATAGTGACTTACTTGCCTCGATAGTGCCGCCGTAAGCGCCAATATTTATTCTTCCGCCTTTTGGGTTCGGCTCATAATAAACGGGACTGTTGGGATCACCTGCGTCAATGCAGGGACTGGTAACATTATCTATAATCCAGCTTTGACTGTTCGGATCGAATCTTCCGGCCTGAGATTTTACATGATAGTCACCGTCCACCCAGAAATCATCGTTCGAGTTATCTATCGTTCCGTTCGGGTCCCAGTAACCAATATCAACAAAACAGGGATCGCTGTCAATATTGCCTGAATCCCAAATAATTTTTTCTTTTGGGTCATAAGCATAGCTTTGGCCGCCCTTAACATCACAATAAGCAACAGTAATTGTCGAACCATCGCTATTCCATATTTGTTCGTTTGCATCCCACAGAATACAGTTTTTCAGCTCAACAATGCTTGGGTACACTTTAATTCCATGTCCCGCATTAGTGTAGCAGCTTACAGCATTTCCGGATGGCGATAAATTACCTGCAAAGGTACAGTTAATTGCAACTATATTCGAATCCTCAATGTTATCTATACCGCCGCCTCCGAGTAAAGCCAAATTGCCGCTGAATATGCAGCTCATCAGTTTGGCTTTACTATTGTAATTATACATTCCGCCACCGTGGCTTCCCGAAGTATTTTCGCTAAACAGGCACTTTTCGATCGAAGGATTGCTTAAAGATAAATTATATATTCCACCACCTTCATATTCTGCGTCATTTTTTCTAAATGTACAATTGATCAGTGCAGGATTACTGCTATTATAATTGAACATTCCACCGCCGAGCATTTCTGCCTTGTTTTCGCTTAATATGCAGTTAGTCAGTTTAGGATTACTGCCATTATTATTCATTCCTCCACCGTTATTTCCACAGGAATTTTCACTGAACGTGCAATCTGTCAATGAGGGATTGCTGTTGGAAGCGTTGTTCATCCCGCCGCCGTCATTGGCAGAATTCCCGTTAAAAGTGCAGCCTGTCAATGTCGGATTGCTATTACTATTATTGTATATTCCGCCGCCGTAATTACCCGAAGAGTTTCCGGTGAATATGCAGTTTGTCAGTTTAGGATTGCTATTACTATAATTGTACATTCCGCCGGCATAATTACTCGAAGAGTTCCCACTGAATGTGCAGTTAGTAATTGTCGGATTGCTATTATAATAAATATACATTCCACCGGCGTAATACAGGGAAAAGTTTTCGCTGAATGTGCAGTTAGTAATTGTCGGATTGCTATTATAATAAATATACATTCCACCACCGGCATAATCTGCTGTGTTTTCACTGAATATGCAGTTTGTAAGTGTTGGATTGCTATAATAAATATACATTCCACCGCCGTAATAAGCGGAATTCCCGTTAAAAGTACAGGATATAACTGTTGGATTGCTATTATTATAATTATAAATTCCACCGCCATAAGAGCCTGTTATGTTTTCGCTGAATGAGCAGTTTGTAAGTAAGGGATTGCTTTGGTAATTATATATTCCGGCTCCGTCAGATTCTGATATATTCAAGGTAAATATACATTTAGAAACAGTAGAATTACTATAATAATTATATATTCCACCACCGTCATACACCGACAGGTTCAGGTTGAATGAACATTCAGTAATTGAAGGACTACTATGATCATTATAAATTCCGCCCCCGTTATATTCTGATATGTTCCAGTTGAATGAGCAGTTTGTAAGGACGGGATTAGTATAATAATTATACATTCCACTGCCGTTTTCTCCTGAGACGTTTCCATTGAATATGCAGCCGGTTAAAGTAGAAGCGCCATGATAATTATATATTCCTCCACCGTAATTATCTGCCAGGTTATCAGAAAAAGTGCAGTTGATGAATTTAGGATTGTAATAGTAATTGTACATTCCACCGCCAGTATATGCCGAATTCCTTTTGAATTTGCAGTTAGAAACAGTTAAATTGCTGTAATAATTATATATCCCGCCACCAGATTGATAGGTTGTACTATTAGCATTTCCCGAGGTAATAGTGAAACCATCGATGGAAGTTGTCTCATCTATATTGTAGCTCGTAATAACCCGGTAGCTGTTGTCCGCCCGGCTTGGTTCATATAGTATAATACGAGTATTTGCGGCTTTGGCATCATCATTATTTAAGTCACCACTGAGGATAGTCTCGTAAAGCTCGATATCCCTGGCATTTGGATCGGCTTGTCCCAGGCCCGCGTAACCGCCGATAAGATTAACTTTGTTAATAAGCTGGAATGTAGCGACTCTGTCACCAGGTGAAATACCTGCTCCCAAATCTGGTTTATACGTACCCTGCGCCACACGAATTTCGACCGGCTTTGGTGTAATTTGGGCGTTAGTAAGCGCATCATGCAAAAAAGTGTAAGCATTTTCCCAGCTTGTGCCGTTGTTGATGCCATTTGCATCGTCATCGACATAGATGACTTTAGCAGTTGCGTGTGTGGATAATATAGCAGATAAAATGCACGTTAAAAAAATTACCTTTGTTCTCATTTTCCAAGCCCTTAACATAATTGACAATATCAGGTTCTATGCCGCCTTGCTTATTACATAATAACATTTTTTAGGTTCTACACAATAGTTTTTTTATAAAATGCAAAAATTATTTTTGAGCTGATAAGTCTTAATACCAGTTGCTAATGATTAAGGAATAGAGATGAGTGAAGCCATTGGTTGGCTAAGATTGCCATGTCGGCGGGAGTGGTTTTATTGTCGTGATCCAGGTCGCCGTAATCAAAATCGTACTGCGTGCTGCGTGCCGAGTTCTGCGGCGGATGCAATTCATGGGCTGGAAGCCTATGACACGAAGCAAGGATTGCGTAGTCTTGCATATTGACTATTCCATCATTGTTAAGGTCTGCGAGTAGTCTCCAGCCTGGGGGAGCCATGCCTGCTTGTGATGTGCCGCCGTAGGCGCCGATATTAATTCGAATGTTTTGGCCCCAGTGGTTAGCGATGTCTGATTCTATGCTTATTGGCTCGTCGAATAATGGTGAGCCTGGATTGCCTGCGTCGATGCAGGGACTTGTGACATTATCATGGGTCCAGTTTTGTTGTGAGATTGACCAGCGCCATCCCTGGCTTTTTAGATGATAATCGTTTGTGTTCGGGTCAATAAAAAGAGGGTCTTCTGCGATGTTTCCTGCGCCGCCAAGGGTGCCTGCCAATCCCTCGATGCAGCAATAGTCTACATTCGTGACAAGCTGGTTGGAAGGTGACATGCCCGGCAGAGTCGTGGAGCCATCGATTTGTGCGGTCTCACTTGTGCCATATTGGTCGCTATTGTGCCATAATATGCAATTGAGAAGCTCCGAAGTGCTGTTCCATGCGTTCCATATTCCGCCTCCCAGGTCTGCGTAGTTATCTGCTAATGTGCAATTAATTATTGTTGCCTGTGCTTCGGAATTTTTTATGGCGCCGCCATACTGGGCGGAGTTTTTGCTGAAGATAGAGTTCAGGATAAATGAGCTGCAATTGCTATAGTTATATACACCTGCGCCATGCTGGGCGTTATTTAACGTGAAAGTGCATTTTATTATGTCTGGATTGCAGTTGTCCTCGTTATAGATTGCACCGCCGCAATATTTGGCGAAGTTATTTGTGAAGGTACAGTTAATCAGTGTCGGGCTGCTGTTGACTAAGTTGCAGATTGCGCCGCCATTTGCGACTGATGAGGAGCCTGAGCCGACGGAATTGTTACTGAATGTGCAATTTTCCAATAGGGGGGAGCTTGCGTACATATTTGTGATTGCACCGCCGTATTCGGTTGCGAAGTTTCCGAGAAACAAGCAATTGTTAATCGCTGGGCTGCTTGCGCTGCATCTTATTGCTCCGCCGTAGTCGCCGACAGAGCCATTTTTAATCGTAAAGCCATCGAGGATGCTGTTTGCATCTTCCCCGCTGTGGAAATCGAAAGCACGGGTTGCTTTCGCACAGTTTATAATGCAATTTGCAGGACCATTCTGGCTTTTAAGAGTGATGGATTTTCCCTTAAAGTCGATATCGATGTTACCTTGTCCGGTATAAGTTCCGTCAGTTACAATGATTGTGTCACCATCGTAAGCGTCATCTATCGCGGCCTGGATTGTTGGGTAGTTATCAGGAACGAGAAAGGCGATAAATTCGGGCGAGGTTGAAAAGGAATATCCGAAGCTATTATTATCAGAAATAGTGTGATTTCCAGCTCGGTCACATAGATCAACTACAAACTTGTAATTGGTATTAAGAGCAAGATTCTGCAATTTTATCGTATGAATTGTAGAATTTATAAAGTCTTGTTCTGAGTAATTATACAAATTGTTGTCCGCGATATCGTAATTTAAGATAGTTTTTGTAGGCTCGTCTGTCTGGAATGTAATTATTGCGCTGTGAAGCTGAGTTTCAATCTGAATCTCCTCTAATACGGGCGGGTCGCAATCGATATGAGCTGTTTTCACAGCAGGCTCTGGAGTTATATCGGAACCTGAATAAGCATCGAAATATATCGCGGTAACGACCTGGCCTGATGCAACCTGGAGAGTTCCATCCTGCTGAATCGGTATCTCTGAGCTTGTGTGTATTGTCCCTGTAAAAATCCCAGGTCCAGGCTCAGCCTGGGTAAGGACAATGTCTTCCACATCATTCATATCGGAAGTCATAATGGAAATTTGCCGGCTTACATTTGCCTTAAGGTCGGAATCCGCCAACAGAATATTTATCGTATCATCATCAGTATAATACTCGCGATTGAAACTGAGATATCCCTGCGAAGGAACTGCTGCCTGCATTGCGTTATAAAGATTTATTCTTCCATTCGACGAGCAGATTCCCTTTGGGATAGTATTTGCGGTTCTTGTGAGAATATTTTCAACCTGGCTGCAGGTTAAGTATGGATTGGCGGAAAGCAGAAGGGCACATGCGCCTGCTACATGGGGACATGCAGTAGAAGTTCCCGACAAAAAAGTCAGGCTCTCATCATAGGGAGTTCCCGTAAAAGTGCCTTCAGCCAGCAAAGATAAAATATCGACTCCGGGAGCTGCTATATCGACCCAGTCGCCATAGCTCGAGTAGTACCACCTGTTGTCAATCGTATTTGTCGCCGCGACGGAGATAACGTTTGTAAATGCGGCAGGATACCGGACAATGCTTGAGTTATAATTTCCCGCCGCCGCTACGACTATCACACCCTGACTATAGGCGTAATCAATTGCTTCTTTTAACGCCTGCGATTCTTCGCTGAAGCTCCAGCTATTGGAAATTACATCGGCTCCGTTTTCTACTGCGTAATAGTGGGCAAGAACTGCATCGGAGACTGTTCCGGTTCCGAGCGAGCCCATGAATTTCAGAGCCATTATACGCGCGTTCCAGCAGATTCCCGTTATGTCGAGATTATTATTTCCCTCTGCGGCGATTACTCCGGCGCAATGAGTGCCGTGACCATAGTCGTCGAGAGGGTCGCTGTTGCGATAGACGAAGTTATAGCCGTAAATATCGTCTATGTAGCCGTTATTGTCATCATCGATTCCCTCTATGCCGTTTAGCTCCGTTTCGTTGACCCACATATTATTATGCAGGTCCGGGTGATTATAATCCACACCTGTATCTATAACAGCGACAATAGTCCTGCGATTTCCGGTGTATATATCCCATGCTTTTTGTGCTTCTATTTTCTGGAGCGACCATTGCACAAAGTTCATCGGGTCGTTCGGCGTCGAATTTATCGTTACATAATAATCTGGTTCAGCATATTCGACATCAGGATTATTTTTATACGATTCAAGAGCATCTTCGATAGTTTGGCCTGGCTGCAAATCCAGCTCAATTTTATATATTCGGTCAGGGTTGGGTTGTCTTGCGGCATGGGCTTCAAGCTCATGCCTTCCCGGTAAAGATGGTTGTGGCACATTGAACCTACTATTCCTATTTGTGAAATTTTTTATAAGCGGGCTGATTTTTTTAACGCGGTATTGCCTGTTTATTTGTGTCAGGTCCGAAGATAAATTCATCAGCTCGACATTGTTTTGTGCCGAAAGCTGACTTCGTATCGTATCAGCAGACGAGCCTTTGAATTTTACAATAATTTGATTTGGGACATAGCGGTGGGGGTATTCATTGGCCGGAGATGTTATCGATACGCCGAAAAGGATAAACACTGCCGCAAGTGATAGCAAAATCTTATTCATATATCCGGCGCTTATCCCCACATGTTTGTCTTATTGCATAGTCAGCAGTCTCGCAATACGCACTACACAATACGCATTACGGAATCTATGCCTTGCCTCTAAACTTATATAAAGTGTATTTTAACATAAAGGCAGCTTATTTTCAAGTTTTTTCGATGTATCAGCATATAAGCCGGTTTATCTGCTGATTATCGGACTGGTTTATGCGGCATGTTGTTTTGCTGTCATGTTTTGCAGGCCTGGCAGGAGATAGTGTTTTACAACCACGTCCCAGCTCATTCTTTTTGCAAGCTCATAACCTGTATCGAGCATGTCTTCGATTTCAGTCTCATTTTTGGGCAGACGCGAGCATATTTGCATAGCTACTTTTTCGCTCTCGCTTGCTTCTATATGGTCACGCACCTCGCGATTGATTTGCAGAAGGTCCTCGATATCAGAATAGCATTGAGCTGTGAGATTCGTATAATCTGCGACGATAGCGTTTTTAACCGGCTCGCCGCTTGTAGTATCACGAAGGAAACCGGCGCATCCGCAAACGTTGGTGAAAACGCAGATTCCTCCGAACGTTAGCGGCTCAAGCTGTGCTATTCCGAACGGTTCGTAGATGCTTTGACCGAATTCGACATCAGTGCCTTTTCTTATATCCATGAACTCCATATCCGCCGGCATTTTTTGGCCGCATTCTTTGGGACCGAAACCGAACTGGTTTATAAAAATGATTTTAATGTTTCTGCTTGTTGCGTTAAATTCCTGGATGGCGGTATAGTAGTTAGCTTCTCCCCCGGACAGGTCAGGCCAGCCTTCGCGGTGCGCCACAGGCCAGTTATATGTCGCTTCCATGTTGTGAATATCTTTACTGCGCCGCGGCGCGACTTCAGTTGAAAGAACGAAAAGTACCGCAGTTTTTCCCTGTGTTCTGAATTCTTTTTCTATGTGCTCGAGCACACGCAAATCGCGCCACATTCCCTTGCTTCGCACGAGCCTGGTTACGTGTGTGAAAATGAAATTGGGCCTGTAATGTAAAAGATTTTCGCAATATTTCTGCAGTTTTTCTTTTGAGGCGAGTTTTTCTTCAACGCTGATTTGATATGCCGGTATGCCATTATAGACTATATCTATCTCCGCCGAGTCGAACTCAGGTGCAAGGAAACGCAGCTCGTCCATTACATAATCACCTACTGCGTAAATTCCGTTGCAGAATTTCGATGCTTCCACGAGAGAGTGTTTGAAATAATGGCTCTGGTCACCGAAGACTTCATTAACGCTAAGCTCTTCGTTGTGGGCTTTGTGCATAGCATTGTAAAACATCGTATCATGTCCCGGATGCTCTTCCACTATATGGCGCATTGTAGCAACTTCATGGGCATAAAATACGGTTCTGAAATTGCTGTTTGGCTCGATAATAGCTGCAAGTGCAGTGGGCATTCCCATAAACTCATGCGATATGACTACAGTCGAATCATCTGCGGCTCCTATTGCTTTTAGAATTTCAATTGCGACCGGTGCGAGCCTGACATATTGCTCGTATTCCCAAAGATGCTCGAAGAGGTTGCTCCGGACGCCGAATTCCTCGAAAATGCGTCTCTTGAATTCGTTTATAGGTCCTTTGTCCATGTGTCTTACATCTACGAGAATGACTTCGGGCGAGCTTGAAATTCCGGTTTTTTTGTCAGTGAATGTTCGCCTGCCGTAGATGATACCCGCATTGAAGGTGTTCTCGATTTTGCGAAAAGCGGTTGCGTAGCCTGTATTTTCAAAAGTATCGATGGATGAATACAGCACTTCACTGTTTTCACCGAGCCGCTCGAATGCTGTGCCTTCAGTCGTAAATAAAGGGCCTACAAGAATCGAGCGTCCAATCGCGTCAAGGTAAGATTTTGATGTGAAAAAACCATGCAGAACGGCCCCGATGCCGCCTACTTTGCCTACGGTTTCGTGTGTCACATGCACTGCTGTTGTTTCAAAGGACATATTAGTTTCCCTCCTGGTTGTATTAATTCAAATTGGGTTGCATCTCTGCTTTTCTATATAAAATATAAATAACAGTTCCGCTGCAAACAAATTGAATCTGCTTTGCAGATTTGTTTTTTATAGACCGATAAAATTGATGCAGATGTGTTGTAACGAAATGATTTTACTATAATAACTACATAAACTACTTATAGTGATTATAACAATTATATCTATTAGCGGATTTTCGATCTCAGAGTTCTAATGAAACCTGAAAGTACGTTAGGAGATATATTAGCCAGTTGCGGCTCAGGTATTTCGCTTAGGGCTATTCTATCGACAATCTCTTCCACTTTTTTAGCAAAAGGTTCAATAAGAGCCGATGTCCTTTCTGCTTCTTCCAGCTCCCCTGCAGCCATTTGACGCAGGAACAGGATTACATTTTTTTTCAGCTCCTCATCGTCCATTTCATACATTGCCCCGGCTGGTTCTGCTGAATCAGCGGGAACTTCTCTTTCTTCGAGAATATCCTGTGTGAGCTTATATGTTTCAGCCATCAGCTCTCTTTTTCTTTGGAGGTCTTCAGTATCCAGGGGCGCCAGCTTTAATCCTTCCTCTTCCTTGTCCGGATCGATACTCGGTACATAAATTTTATTATGACATTTTGGGCATTTTCCCCATTTTCCTCCGGCAGTATCAGCCGCTCTTATTTCCTTATTACAAAACTGACAGTGAAATACAATCGCCATTTTGCCACCTCAAATAAAAAAACTATGTTTCGGTCTTGTATTCAGAAACTACCTCTGTTGTTATACCGCCGCGGGGGGTAAACCGGGAAATTATCTTCATATATCGCGGCTTGCACGTGCTGCTCAGGTAATCAAGGATATCATTCGTAAGAGCTTCGTAAAAAATCCCCTTGTTACGAAAACTCTGCATATACAGCTTCAGGCTTTTAAGTTCTATGCAAAATTTATCAGGACAGTATTCAATCACTATTTCACCAAAATCAGGCTGTCCCGTGCGAGGGCAAAGGCTCGTAAATTCAGGACAATTAATTTTTATATAATAATCTCGTCCGGGTCGAGGATTCTCAAAAAGCTCTATTTCAGGGTTTTCGCTCATCATTTTTTTACACAAATCAACCTTAAATATTAGTTTAACTAAAATATTATACATTAACAAGCAAATTATATAAAACTTACATTTTTTAGAGTTAGGAAAAAAATAGCTAAAAATGTTGCATTAATCAGAAATTACGTATATATTTATGTTTTCTAATTAATCTGGTTTTTGTCTAATTAAAGATTGAGTTGATATCGAAATTGTTAAAAAATCGGCAACATTTTGAAAGGAAACAGAAAATGAGAAAAAAAATGATTTTCACAGCAATTCTTGTTACATTCACTTTATTGCTCCTGAATGGATGCAAAACCACGGAAGCAACAGAAGATCCGGCAGATAATGACCAAATTCAAGTGGCGGTAGCAGCAATCCAGCCGGTACAGGAAACTACTGCGTCAGAAAATGCAACTGCTCCAGAAGAAACAAGTGCGCCAAAGGAGACTGCTGCGCCAGAGAAGGCTACTACTAATACTGAGAAAATTGCCATACGTGTAAATTGCGGCTTTGAGGGAGATGCTTATACGGATCAAGATGGCAAAGTTTGGCAGCCGGACAGGATTATGGCTGATGATCTTGATTGGGGTGCCATGGACGGCCAAATAATACAACGACCCACTTTAGACATCAAGGGGACAAAGTGCCCGGATATATATAAAAGCGAAACATACAGCATGACCGCATATAAGTTCAAAGTTCCCAAAGGCAAATACACTGTTACGCTACACTTTGCCGAAACTTACGATGGTATTTCCGGTGAAGGTCAAAGGGTTTTTTCCGTATCAATTAATGGAAAAGAAGTTCTTAAAGACTTAGATCCCTATAAGGAAGCTGGAGCATTTGCTACTCCGGTTGTTAAAAAATTTAATGGTATCGAGCCTGTCGATGGTGCAATAACAATCGGTTTCACTCCAAGTATTGAAAATCCCCAAATTTGCGGAATCGAAGTAGTTTCTGAGGGATCGGCAGAGACTCCGACTGAAACTGAAAAATTTGCTTTGCGAGTAGATTGCGGCAATTATGACAACTCATATACTGACAAAGCAGGTAATATCTGGCAGGCCGATCAGGACAAGTCAGACACTAATAAGTGGGGTGCTGTTTACGGCTCGGTAATAAGTCGCCCGGGTCTAAACATTCCGGATACGAATTGCCCGATAATTTACGAGAGCGAACGTTACAGTATGGATGCTTATGTATTCGAAGTTCCAAATGGAAAATATACTGTAACACTGCATTTTGCTGAGACATTTGAAGGTATTTACGGCGTTGGTGAAAGGGTATTTTCTGTAGCAATTAATGGAAAAGAAGTCCTTAAAAACTTTGATCCGTATAAGGATGCCGGTGAATTTAACACACCATCAGTAAAGAAATTTAAAGGTATCGAACCTGTAGATGGAAAAATAGAAGTTTCGTTTACTCCAGGTGTCGAAAATCCGCAAATCAACGGAATCGAAATAATTTCTGAGTAAAAACGTTGATGAGTTTCAGTTGTTTTAATATGTGAGCGGATTGTGTGGTTAAAAAAAAGGCAGTGGTCTTATTAAGCGGCGGCCTGGATTCGGCTGCCGCTCTGGCAATAGCACACGAGGAA
>CAYSHS010000030.1:0-17515 GCA_964430845.1 uncultured Pirellulales bacterium
CAATACCCATGAGTTGGTTTCATGCTCATCGCATGCCAATTCATTGATTATGGTAACATTGGAAAAGGGACCCGAAGGAGTCTGCCTTGTCGCCTGATATAGCTGATTCCAGTAGTGACTGGAAGTGTTTCCCCGGGTAAAATATAAGGTAAGGCCATCTCTGGAAATATACGGAGCAGCTTCACTATATGGGGTGCTTACTTCGCTTACCAGTTCAGGCGTTGTCCATGTTCCCGGATAAGCGATGCTAAATGAGGCAAGAATAATAAGAACGGCGGCTGACAGATGCAAAGTACTCGTTTTCATTTTTTCCCCTTTCCCAAAAATGATTCTGACGTACAACACTGCTGCGAATTATATTTTTTAAGGGATTTTGGAACTAACCGCATTTTTCCTAATCCTTAAATATTCCGTCAATCGTAAAAACCAAAATTAGTATAACATGCTTATCCTTTATGTCAAGATAAAAGACATATACAGAAGCATTTTTTCATAAAAATTCAGAAAAACCATGTAAAATCTGAACTTTTGCAAAAATGAGAAAAGGCATACTTTGGAAAGAAAAAATACGATTTTATATTTTTTCTTTTCCAAACACAAGTTATTATGTATGAATGAGTTACAAAAGAATTAATTATTATTTTAAGAAAATCGTTCAGCGATTTTCTTAAATAATATATGCCTTTTCTCATTTTTGCAAAACTCTTGTAAAATCATAAAGAAATATTCGGCTCGATGCTATTGTGCGTTGTTTTTCAATTCGAAAAGAACAAACTGGCCGCCGTATGTACCTACAATACGATAATTATGACGAACAAAATCCCTCATAGGTTTCATCGCCTCATAACGTTCTGCCTCGCCATCCTTGAATGTGCCGGCAAGGCGCCGGGCATAATCTTTATCAAAGTTCTCGACCTGTTCGTCACTGCCCTGTACAAGCTTGAAATCATACCATCCTGTTGGATCATTAAGCGGATATTTGGTATCAGTCGGCCATAACGGAAGCGGCGGGCGGTCGTTTGGAAACTCGTATTTTCGGCTGTCAACCAGAAATTTCGGCTTCTTTTTATCAAAAGCAGTCAGCAAATCAGATATTAATTTGGCCAAGGCCTCCGGGCTTCGAGTGTGCATATCACTCTCGAAGGCAGCCGGAGCGGGACAAAGGCGCTCGGCTCGAATGTAAATGCCCGGGAACCAGCCCCAGACATAAAGACCGTCTCCAGGTAATGAATGTTCACGGATATAATCCCCGACTACCTGCCAGGTCATTTTATTTCCCTGCACTAAACCTTTTACATCTTCCCATCGCTGCACATATCCCCTGTCCCTGGTTGGAAGATGAGTTACCTTATCAGTATATTGCACTCCCGAGAACGGGCTTTTATGTATCCCTGCGATAATTTGCCATGACATCGCGAACATAACGATAAGCCCCGCTGCACCAGCTAATATCCATCCTGGATAATAATTCGAGCGAACGACTTTATCTCGATAGAGCGCTATAAGATAACCGCCTGTCATTGCTGCTGAAGCATTTAGCGGCAGATAGTACTGCTCGTAGCCGCGAGGACTTATCCAGACAAACGCCGAATCCAAAATCCACCAAACGCCAAAAAGAATCGCATATTTTTCATAAAAAGGCGTCTCCTGCTGCGTTTGTATATGTGATATTTTATATATTATATTTTTCGTCTGTCTGAACAACCAGGCAAGTAATGCAATAACAGCAAGCGCCATCGGCAGTATCAGGCAGCCGTAGTATCGCATTACCTGTGGAAACTGTTTCCTGAAACCCACTACCTCTCGTGCTGCTGAAACATACGTACCTAATTTCTGTGACGCACTCGAGCCAAATATTATATTCCAGGCCCACAGGTACGGCAGGTAAGCAGGATAATGGCTGGCTAATATCCATACACATACCGGTCCGACACCGAGCGCAAATCCTCCTGCGAGAAGACCTATATCTCTGGCGGTTTCTTTTACACTTCGCCACCTGCAAACAGGCTGTATCAGCACGAAAAGCCCAACCGCACAAATTGCGGATATACCGGTCTGTTTGAACATAGGCGCCCATCCAAGAGCCGCACCTGAAAGAATTGCAAGCCACCACTTGCCGTTCAATTGCCCGAGTACATAACAGCATACGCCAATTACCATAAAAGCTATCATATACTGTTCCTTAACATTGCCGAATTTGGCAATCAGCGGCGCAGAAAGATACAGTGAAGCAATGATAACACCGATAGATGCGGCAAGTGTGCCGAAGAGCTTTCGCATGGTATAAAACATCAATATCAGTGCAGCAGCCTGGAGAATACCCTGAATTAATTTAGGTCCAAGCTCCGAAAAGCCAAACAATTTCACCCCAAGCATATTTATCAGCAGCGTACCCGGCTGGGCAGATGGTGTTTCATCGATACCCAGCTTTGCGCCTGAAAAAATATGTTGAGCCGAATAGACGTATGCCGCACTGTCGTAGGGATCCGGATAGTTCAGCTCAAAATACTTGCCGAAAGCAAAAGGAATCGCTGCTAATATAAAAATCACAAAAGAGACTGCATATTTTTTTACCTTCCGCTGCACTGCGATATTCAGGCCGGAAATCCCGTGAGGTTGCGTTTTACGCGAAGCTGTTGTTTTTTTACGTCCTTCTTTTCGCTGATGGGGATTTTTTCGGATGTCTCTGCTCATTTATCCCCTTCATTTGTATTGGAATGTTCAAGGATATTTTTAATTACGTAAGTCGGCCTGTTCTGCGATTCGTGATAAGTCCGCACAAGCAGCTCAGCCAGCAAGCCCATAAGAATAAATTGAATCGTAGCAATAATCAGCACAGCAGTCATAATAAGCAGGGGATTGCCGCTCATATCGACGCCGTTCCAGAATTTCTGATATATTACAATAAATCCGAAAATGATTGAAATAAAGGCACTTAGCAGGCCGAGACCACCAAAAATATAAATCGGCTTTGTCGAAAAAGAGCCGAGAAAATTCACTGTAATCAGGTCAAGTACAACTTTCCATGTTCTGCCGAGTCCATATTTTGCAACACCTGCCGTTCTGGGTCGGTGATTTACAACGATTTCCGATATCTTTGCGCCGCTCCAGCTTGCCAGAGCCGGGATGAAACGATGCATTTCACCGTATAATTTTGTCTGCTCTAAAACTTCCTTGCGATATGCCTTGAGGGTACAGCCGTAATCATGGAGCTTAACGCCTGTGATTGTTGAAATCAGCCAGTTGGCGATTTTGGAGGGCAGCCTCCTTGTCAGCGCTTTATCATGCCTTTTCTTTCTCCAGCCGCTTACTACGTCATATCCTTCATGGAGTTTTTCAATCATTTTGGGAATATCAGCCGGGTCATTCTGCAAATCTGCGTCAAGTGCGACTATAATTTTCCCTAACGAATGTGTAAAACCGGCGCTCAAAGCCGCTGTCTGGCCAAAATTCTTGCGAAAACTGATTATTCTAATCCTCGGGTCGTCTTTGTATAGTTTAGTTAATACAGCAATACTTTCGTCTGTGCTGCCGTCATCGATAAATACCAGCTCATAATCATATTTACCGGTTAAAGCACCCGTGATCTCCTTGTGAAGCAGACCTATGTTATCCTGCTCATTCAGCAGCGGCACAACAATCGATACTTCCGGCACTTGCCCTTGCATAATTAACTTCCTATAATAAATATATATAATAATAAATTACATATCGGATGTAAAGCCGAACCTAAGCAGTTAAAACAGAGTAATATATAAATTAAAACTGAACTTTTACAAAAATGAGAAAAGGCATACTTTGGAAAGAAAAAATGCTATGTTTTATTTTTTCTTTTCCAAACATAACTTATTAAATATAAGAGAGTTATGAAAATATGCAATTATTATTTTAAGAAAATCGTTCAGCGATTTTCTTAAATAATATATGCCTTTTCTCATTTTTGTAAAACTCTTGTTTAAATCAACAAATTCAGTAAAATAAACTAAGTATTTTAATCTCATGGAAGAGCTTTTCCAGGACGATGTACTGATGGGAATTTCCTTGCAGGGAAACGCCTTTTTTAGTAGAAAGTACAGATTCTTCCGAAAATTACATCAAAATTTCTTTTATGGACAGGTAATTATGAGACAGAATTGGTTATTTGCAGTTACTTTAATTATAACCGGCAGCGCTATGTTATTGTTGAGCGGCTGCCAGGAACAAAATCAGGTTAAACAGCAGCCGAAAACAGCAGAAGCTAAAGGAGCACCCACTGCCTTTGAGGAGCAAAATCGGGTTAAACAACAGCCGAAAACAGCAGCCAAAAATGCGACTGAATTGCGAAATGAGCCGAATGCGCTTGCTCCTAAAATTAAGTTCGATGAAACATCTGTTGATTTCGGTAAAACAGGTCCGGGAATGATAGTAACAAAAGATTTGAAATTTCAAAATATCGGGAAAGGAATCCTGAAAATTTCTGAAATCTTACAATGCTGCGGCATTTTTGCAAAAGTCGATAAAGAACAATACGAACCGGGAGAAAAAGGAATATTGACTATTGAGTTTCATTCGACGGGAAATATCGGTTTGCTCGAGAGAAACCCGGTAGTATATAGTAATGACCCGGAAAATCCTCAAATCACACTCTATGTACGGGCAGAAATTGAGCAAATAGTAGTCTGGGAGCCGGGAAATATAAAATTGTTTTTAAACGAGGAAAACGCAGCCTGCCCAAAAGTCAAAATAGAGAGTCTCGATAACCAGCCCTTTGCGATAACCGGAATCAGATCTACGGGAAACTGCATAACAGCCGAATATAATCCGCTGGTAAAAAAGACGGAACATGTTCTCGATTTGAAAGTTGATTTGAAAAAACTTCCTGACCAGCTTTACGGGCAGATAGATATTTCGATGGATCATCCTAATGGAAACTTTGCAAATATTCCCTTTAACATAGTTCCTAAATACAACCTGTCACCAAAACCGCTCTACTTATTTGATATGAAGGAAAATGAGCCGAGAAAAGAAAAAATTAAACTTATCAATAACTACAAAAAGGATATTAAAATAGTTTCCACATCATCAAAAGAAAATACGATTAGAATGATTGATTATAATAAAATAAATGATGATTATGAGATTAATGTCGAAATTACACCTCCGCCCGCAACCAAAGGAGAGCTTCGATTCAATGACATCTTCTACATTAATCTCGACGACGGCGAGCAGCTTGCTCTAAACTGTATGGGTTATTATAAAACCGAGTAAATTATAAAACGAGCGCAATTAATAAAATTAAATTTATTCACATGATATGGAGATGATAATATGAAATTTAATAAAAGTTTTTTATTTGCTCTTACAGCCTGCTCGATACTGCTGTTCAATTGCAGCTTTTCGCAGGCAGTAAATGATAATTCAGCTCAGCCAGGTGCGCCTGCATCGGAAATATCCGGTAATAATATACCGAAACCGAGAATTGTTTTTGAGAGCAAACTTCTTGACTTCGGTAAAATAGGTCCCGAGACAAAACCAGGCGGCGAATTCAAATTTACAAACACGGGAAACGCAGTATTGGAAATAACAAGAGTTTCCCAGTGCTGCGGCATCGTAACATCGCTGGAAAACGAAAAATCGAAATACGAACCAGGCGAAAAAGGAGTAATAAAAGTAACATATAATGCTGCAACACGAACCGGTATGATATCAAGACAGCCGATAGTATATAGTAATGACCCTATCGAGCCTAACCTCGTACTTACGGTAACAGCAGAGATTGTAAATAAGGTTACCGCCCAGCCTGACAGCCTGAAGCTGTTTCTTGATGAGGAAAATGCCAAATGCCCGAAATTGACAATCAGCAGCATTGATAAACAGCCCTTTTCTATAACAGGTATCCAATCCACAGGAAATTGTATTACTGCCGAATACGATCCCAACAAGAGTGCATCTGAATTTGTGATCGACTTCAAGGTGGATGTAGCAAAGCTGCAGCAGAATATAAAGGGAAATGTCGATGTAGTCATAACTCACCCGGAAATGAGCCTTATTACGATACCTTTTGATGTGCTCTCGAGATTTACAGTAACTCCGTCTTTGATTATTGCCCTTAACGCCAACCCCGGGGAGCCTGTCGTAAGAAAAATATGGGTATATAATAATTATAACCAGAAATTCGATATCGAGTCTGTTTCCTCCAAAAACAACTATTTTACCGTGCTCAGCGAAGGCAGGGTCAATGACGGGTATCAATTCGAGGTACAATTAATCCCGCCTCCCGCCGAAGGAAAAAGTCACTTTGCTGATGAGCTTTACATCCAGGTAAAAGGCGGAGAAAGGCTGAAAATCGATTGCAACGGGTACTATACTCCACCCAAAAACAACTGAAAGCAGTATAAAGAATCCTTTGGATTTTTTAAATAAAGAGAAGCCCGAAATACCGGGTAAATGTAAAAAGCCAAAAAACCCGGCTAAGAATACAAATTTTTCAAATTATGAAGCAGCTTATAACCTGTATCTGCATATTGATAATAGTCGCATCCTGTGAATTAAGCTCTCCTACAAATTCTCCAGGACTCGGGCGGCAACCTTCGGAGTCATCATCAAAACCTCAGAAGATTTCGACAGACAGTATAACTGTTTTTCTTACCGGCAATATGCTCGGCTCCCTCAAACCCTGCGGCTGCTCAGGTGGACAATTAGGAGGACTCGACAGGCGACCAGCGGTTTTCAATACTGTCCCTCCTGGTAAAAGACTTCTTGTCGATACAGGCTCACTCGTAGAAAGCCGGTCAGACCAGGATTTTTTCAAATTTTTCATAATTATCGAATCCCTTAAATATCTCAACTACGATGTCGTAAATCTTACAAAGCAAGATATAGAAATGGCAAAAAAATATGGTCCTTTGGATACAAAGTCCGTAGGATTTATCAGTTCTTATGCTACCGATGAGCAATTACCACCGGGAAATCGGCATGAATATTTACTGGATGGGCAGAAAATAAATGTCCTGGTAGCAGGTTTTGACCCATGCGAAATACCAATTGAATATATCAAAGAGATTTTTCCCGCGCAGCCTGGCAGGAAAAACCTTAATATCCTTATTATAAATAATTACAGCGATACAATAATTTCCGAAATATCGAACCTGGGAATCATTGACTGCCTGGTTTGCCCGATTCCATCTGATGAGCCTGCTGTTGTGAGTGCTCCCGGTGCAAAACCTCTTGTCTGTGCCGCAGGCAGATTCGGCAGGCACATCAGCTAGCTGGTAATTACGAATGATAAGGATGGCAATTTCAAGCTCAGTTTCGAGGATATACCTGTAAAAGAAGAAATTGCACAAGATGAATACCTCATAAGTTTGTATAAAAACTATCAGGAGATGGTAAAAGATGCCAATCTTCTTGAAAAAAACCTGCGTTTTACCTTGCCGGATGGTCTTAAATATGTCGGGTCGAAATCCTGTTCGTCTGAAAGCTGCCATCCAACAAATCACTTTTACGAATATATAGTTTGGAACGAAAATGCCCACTCAAAGGCTTATGCAACTCTTGAGAAAGTAAACTCACAATACGACCCTGAATGTATAGTATGCCATGTAGTCGGCTACGACTATGAAAACGGATTCAAATCAGCGGAAAAAACGCCTCAACTGGAGAATGTGGGCTGTGAATACTGCCATGGTCCGGGTTCGGCTCATAATAAGAATCCATACGAAAATAAAATGACCCCAATTCCGGACAAGATAAAATTATGCCTGAAATGCCACACACCCGAGCATAGCGGGGATTTTGCAGGTCATGAACAAGAAAAATTGCAAATAATTAATCATTGGCCGGAACCAAATGACGCCAGCAATGTCAAATAATATAGAACGAAGTTTGAATTTCTAAGTTCTAAACTCTAAAACCTAAACAATTTCAATTGTTTGAAATTCAAAGGTCTAAAACATTCGGATTTTTACTTTTATATTTGTTTGGGATTTGGGATTTAGTTATTAGGATTTTTCATTATGGTTAAGACATTGCGAATAACAACTGTTATAGCGGCCATGCTGGCGATTGCAATTTTTTCTTTACCGGTTATCTATGGCGACCGAACGGATGAAAATATCGAGAAATTTCTCAATTCGCCGGGCGTGATTGAAAAATTCAAAGAAAGCGCGGGCAACAGAACACAGATTCCAACAAACCAGGTTCCCCCGCTTGTTCAGCAGGCTCAGGATTTTGCACTCATTCTAAATCCACCAAGACCGGACCCTCCTCGCAATATTGGCAGAAATAATAACGTAGCCAGAACTATTGTTGAACCTCCGCCAATTCTTTCTCCCAAATTTACAGTCGAGGGTACGAGTTATTATAAGCAAAATCCGGCGCTATCACTGGCATTAATTAACGAACCGGGAAAAGGTACATACTGGGTCAGGCAGTCCAGTATCGTCAATCATCTGCTTATCGAGCAGGTTAAAGATGGTGTCGTTATTGTGAAAAACGGAGAAGAAACTTTCGAGCTAAAAACAGCGGAAAAAAAGGGATTTCCCGCTGCTCCTGGCAGAACAAGCCCGCTAATCCGGAGCAATCCGCCAGGCGGGAACGAGCGTACACAGACGCCGGCACCCACCAGGGTGAATACCTCTAAAACTTCAAAAACTGAAAATGACGCTGAAAGAGCACTAAAAGTCCAGGAATTACTCGATAATATTAAACTTATCGACGCTGCAAACAAAGACCCTGATAATCCCATGCCCAGCACAGAAGAAAGAGCGGCAAAAATTCAGAAACTTATTACCGATTTCAAAAATTCGAATATTAACATTAATGATGAAGAAGCTCAAAAATTAACTAATTTAGGTCAAATGCTGGAAAATATATCTTCTACGGAATCAGGAAAATAAATCAATTTACACAATTTACCTGCCCCCCATTTTTGTTTCGAGGGTCCCCGGATAAAAATATTTGGGGACCCCGACAAGTTTTAAATGAATTTTTGCAAAACTGTTGTTATTTACTTTTAAATAGGCATCTTATGAATGTTCCGATAGCTAAAAGAAAGCCGGCGGAAAATAAAAGCCAGTAGAAATACATCTTATAATCAGCCTGGGCGGTATGAGGTCCTGGGATACAGAAGGAAACAATAACAATAATACAAGCCAGAGAGAAAGCTGCCCAATCGAAAAATGCCGTTTGAATTGACTTTCCGAAATTGTCGTAATAAAAAATTATCACAGCGAATAAAAACATTGCGCCAGAGCACATCACAGGTGCCAGCACAGGACCTGCCCAGACCATCGGAATCAGGAAAAGTATATCCCAATCCATAATCGAAGCGGGCCAATCAAGGAGAACTTTCAGCCAGATGTAATAAAAAATGTCCCAGATAGCAAAAATTGTCAGAAAATAAGCGATTCTCTGCATTCGATTGTTGCCGAAAAGCCAGGCTCCTGTAAAAATTAAGACTATCGATGCTGCTTCTCTGCCTGTTTCAGTCACGAAAAGCTTTGTAACCAAAGGGTCAATGCTGAATATAACCAGCGGGAAATTGAATCCATCGGGATAGAAAATTGCTCTTAGATAAACGACCACCGCCGCCTCGAAGTAACCGAGAGAAATGCTGAAAAAAACAGCAAGAGTGAATCTAAATAATGTTTGTTTATACGAAAACAAAGAATTACCTGCGGATTTTTCCTGCTCTTGCATATCTCTACAACATCTTTAGCTGATTTAAAAGTGCGGTTACAGCTTCGCAATCCGGGACTATGGCGATTTTTCGGCCTTTTCGATAGATATATGCCTTGTTTTTCGCCGCACACAAAGCAACATCAGCGTTGGCAGCCTCACCCGGACCATTAACGATACAGCCCATTACAGCCACCCGCAGAGGCTTATTGATACCCTGTATGGCCTTTTTCACTTTTCGTGCCAGTTTGACAATATCGATTTCAGCACGCCCGCAAGTCGGGCAAACCACTAACTCAGGTTCCGAACGTTCATAAAGACCAAGCGATACTAAAATCTTTTTAGCAATTTTTACTTCTTCGACAGGATTGCCGGCGGCACTTACCCTGATGGTATCACCTATGCCTTCGGCAAGCAGCGTACCTAAAGTAACCGCTGAAGGTACTTCTGCATCATCCGGCAAACCTGCGTGAGTCAGTCCGAGATGAATGGGAAAATCGAAGGTTTCGCTCATTTTTCTGTTTATTTCGATAGTTCGCATCGCATCACTGCTTTTTGCACTTAGTACGAGCTGGTCAAAACCTCGTTTTTCAAACAATCGCACATACTTTTTCATTTCCCGAAGCATCAAGGCAACACGAATATCAGCGGGAATGTCTACGTTTTGATAATCTGCGATACTTGCTTCATTAACACCAATGCGCATAGCGGCTTTGTGCATTTTGGCAGAATCAATAATTCGTATAATATCTTTAGGATTCCTGATATTACCGGGATTAAGCCTGATTTTAGCCGCTCCTGCTTCTATCGCCTCGATAGCTCTGGCCGGGCTGAAGTGAATATCAGCTATAAGCGGGACACTAACTTTTTGCACTATTTTCGCAAAAGCTATAGTATCAGCACGTCTTGGGACTGCTATTCTGACTAATTGACAGCCGGCATCAACAAGTTGACGCACTTGCCTGACACAACGTCCGATTTCGACCGTAGGCACTTTTGTCATAGACTGGATTATGATTTCCCGGCCTGAGCCTATACTAACGGAGCCTATTCTGACTTTCCTGGTTCTTTTTCTTTTCATGGCGATAGATTATATGGTTTTTTGCCGGTTTTGTTAAGACTTTTCTCGACTGAAATATCGCCGATTTAGAGCCTATATCGACAATCCTGTGCCCATATTCCTGCAAAGTAAAAGTGAAGCAATTAAAGCGGGATATGTTTTTTTACATAACCTGCTCGTAAAGATTAAATAGCTTGTAAACCATCGAGTCAATCTGGACGATAATTCTTTTATATCGGATAGAGATATGTACGGCAGAAAAAATAAATGCTGTATGCTATATTTCTATTAAGTCCAATAATCATATATTTTTGAGTGCTGAATTATGAGTTTCGATGTTACATTAAAAGAATACCTGAAAGAGATTGATGAGGCTCCATTGTTATCAGCCAAAGAGGAATCCGTACTGGGTGGACTGGTTATTAAAGATAATGATCCTATGGCGAGGGAGCAATTAGTTCGAAGTAATCTCAGGCTGGTAGTTAATATCGCAAAAAAATATGCCAATCGCGGAATGGGGCTTGGAGATTTGATTGAAGAGGGAAATCTCGGTCTTATCAGGGCGGTTGATTATTTCGACCCGAACAGGGGTGTGCGTTTCAGCACATACGCCGCATGGTGGATTAAACAAAGCATTAAGCGCGCTTTGCTGGAGAATATTCAGCCTGTGCATATCCCTACATACATGGTTGCCTTAATAAATCAATGGCGTCATACAACTTCGGAGCTTGAAAGCACACTTGGCAGAAATCCTACAATTGAAGAAATGGCCGATATTATGAAACTCCCCATACGCAAGGCAAAGGTTATAAATCGTATCGTTGAAGTTCTCGGCTCGGCTGGTGAAAACAATTTTAGTGAAGGTCCCGAAGAAGACCAGCTCCTTGAAGCAATTTTAGAGGATACCAGTGCCGGCAGACCTGAAGATGTCCTGGTTGCAGTCGAAGAAAAAGCCAAAGCCCTGAAACTGCTCAATGAAATCGACCCGCGTGAAGCGGAAATTCTCAAACTGCATTACGGCCTTGATGGGAAAAAACCTTTGTCACTAAAGGAAATAGGTCAGAAACTGGATTTAACAAGGGAGAGAATCCGTCAGCTTCGACGGGATGCTCTTACCAAACTGTATGAATATATGATTGAAGAATAGTTTTTGTGTTTAATATTTTCCTCGTTTGATATTTTTAACAGAAAAATACTATTCTTTTCTCAACACTAATTCACCTGTAATTATTCTTGCAATTTATCTTCAAAGTAATTAAAACATAGCCGGATATGCTGAACATCGTGTTTCAGACGACTAAAGCCGTTGTTTGCCATGGAAGGAAAAATGCAGATGAGCAAAGGAATTAATTTTAAGGCATATATTCGTGAGTTTCCCGACTGGCCGAAAGAGGGAATTTTATTTCGTGACATCACACCAATATTGCTGCATCCCAGGATATTTACCGCCGCTGTAGATGCTCTTTGTTCTGATTTTAAGGCGGCAGACATCGATTTCGTAGCAGCGGTCGAAGCGAGGGGATTTATTTTCGGAGCATCGGTGGCAGAAAGGCTTGGAGCAGGTTTTGTTCCTATACGCAAAAAAGGCAAGCTGCCGGGTAAAACTATGAGCATAACCTACGATTTGGAATATGGTTCCGACACCATGCAGGTGCAGAGCGATGCCATCGAACACGGCAGTAAGGTATTGATGGTCGATGATTTGCTGGCGACAGCCGGCACAATGCACTCGGCTTGTCGGCTTATAGAAAGAACCGGGGGAAGAATTGCAGGCATTACTTTTCTTATCGAGCTTGCTTACCTGAAAGGCAGGGAAAAACTTTCTGATTATAGAGTAACATCGGTTGTTTCATATGACTGAGCTTTCGAAATATTTTGCAGAAGCCTTAGATAGTTAATTGAAAGGGAGTTATATAGTGACTAAAAATGCAGACCGAGCAGAGCGAATTATCCGGTATGGTCCTTACCCCGAGCTTACGCCGACATCGATACTCGTCGGGTATGGCCTGGGCATTCTTATATCAATCAGTATAGGTTATGCGAGCTTGAAATTAGGTTTTTCCATCGAAGGCTCGGAACTGGCTGCAATTTTGGGATTCGGAATTCTTCGCGGCATAATGCATCGAAGCAGCATCATAGAAAATAATATCAACCAGACTATAGCAAGTGCCGTGAACGGTGCTTCCGCCGGCTTGATGTTCACTGTCCCTGCATTGTTTATTCTCGGTCACACTAATTTCAGCTCCGTTCTCATGATATTTGCCAGCATTGCAGGTGGTGTCATGGGAATAGCTTTTATCATACCGCTTCGCAAGCAAATGATTGATTTCGAGCGTCTCACTTTTCCCGGGGGCGTTGCTGTAGCTACAATCCTCAAATCACCCGGTGCAGGTGTGCATAAAGCTATCCTGCTGCTTTCCGGCATAGCAATAAGCGCCATTGTATATTTTTATTGCCAATACAAGAGCCAGATATCAGGCCTGCTCGGGTACGAGGATATAGATATTGGGAAAATGATTGGCATGCCTGAATACATGAACGGAATATGGTATGTTTCGCTTATGACAATCGGGGTCGGATTTATTTCAGGTAAAGGAGGCTTCTATTTCATCGTAGGAGGTTTCGTCTGTTACTGGATTATAGCACCCATCCTGGCGGCATTTAACCTTCTTCCATCGCCGGAGGCGCTTGCGGCTCTTGGACAGACGTCACCGGAATATATGATTAAAAATTTGTTCAGGCCTGTCGGTATCGGTATGCTGATAGGCGGTGCTTTAGCCGGTATTGTATTAGCAATGCCTCTTATTGCCAGCGCGGTAAAAAGTATGCAGTCCGCCGCAAAGTCAAAAACTTCCTTATCAAAAGATGAGATGCCCATCAAACTACTTTATATCGGTATAGCAGGAGCGACTATTTTGCTTTTTATTGTTTCCATTACTTCGGTAAAGGAAATGGGTATCGTTCGCGGCGCAGTGATGGCTTTGCTCGGAACCGCTTGGATATGGACAGCCGGTGTAATTCTTTCCGAATGTATCGGAAGAACAAACTGGTCACCGCTAAGCGGAATGACTCTCATCGCGGTAACTATTTTGATAGTTATAAGCAAGGGTCTTGGCGATAACGCAGCGATAATCTCATCTGTTATGGTAGGAGCGGCTGCCTGCGTTGCTATGGCACAGGCTACCGACCTGATGCTGGACTTGAAAACAGGCTACCTTGTCGGGGCATCTCCCAGGAAACAGCAGATAGGCCAGTTCTCCGCTACGTGGCTCGGGCCTATCGTAATTCTTATTTTGATTTTTATCTTAAATAAAGCTTACGGCCTGGGCACAGACCGCCTGCCTGCACCACAGGGCAATGCTCTGGCAAAGATGATTGAGGGTATCCTGGGCGGCAATGTCCCCGTAAAAAAATATATAGCAGGCGCCGGGCTGGGTGCATTACTTAGCGCAAGCGGAATCGGCGGGCTTGGCATTCTTGTCGGACTGGGCTTCTATCTTCCCTTCGACATTGTTTTAACTTACAGTATCGGAACGGTGATTCGACTGCTCGTGGACTGGAGAAGAGGACAGCGCTTCAGCGAAGAAGTGGGAGTTCCCATTGCTGCCGGTCTTATCGTCGGGGAAGCATTAGTCGGAGTCGGCTTTGCTTTGTATTTTGTTATACACGGTTCTATGGGCAAGTAAAAACCAATGAAAACAATCGGATTAATATTAATAACAATCAGTTTTCTCGCCGGCTCTCTGGCATGTGTAGTTAAGCCGGAGGAGGTGGAATGGACTTATTTTATAATTTCCCTCGCAGTCGGAATAGTCGGAGTTGTTCTTGCACACGCAGGACACAGGAAAATTCACACTTCGGAAGAAACCTTGAGCAAAAACATAACATCAGTAGAAACCTCGCTTGAAAATATTGTGAAAAATATTACAGACCTGAATTCGCGAAAAGAATCAATTAATACTTATGATGTGCGTTTTGAGATAGATAAGCTTTTTCCCGAAGACCTTACAAATTTTGTCGATGCCCGCCAGAGCATTTCGCACATTTTCGGCCTCGTTGCGTACGGCGAAATAATGAGCAGCTTCGCAGCGGCTGAACGCTACCTAAACCGCGTCTGGTCTGCTTCTGCTGATGGATATATCGATGAAGTAAATACATATATAGAAAGAGCCAAAGAGCAGTTCTCCGAAAGTCTCGAAAAAATAAAGAGCCTGAAAAAAACTTCAGGCACGTCATAAATAACCGATTTCTTGTATCTTTCAAACCTTATTCGTAGTTATATATATTTCCCTCGCGATTTACATGGAAAGCTCAGTGATTATTTCCCCGTGAGATGGCAGTATTTAACCCAACTTCCGCAGTTGGGATAAGCCGCTCATATTTAAATTCGTTGCAGGAATTGTTCACTAAGATTATAATACCCCGGAAATATATTTTATTTACTCAGTTTCGATATTACTTTTTACGAAAGGAAGGTAAACACATGAAAACAAAAAGCTCAAACTTCAGCTCGTGTATCGTCCTGCTTATAGCGATGTTACTTTTAATTGGCGCGACAGTCGGATGTGCCGGCACGCCTGCTGCACCTGGTACACCTAAACCGACACCTGCTACCCTTAAGGACGCTTATAAAGACAATTTCTATATCGGGTGTGCCGTCAAACGCCTGATCACGACTGGCAGAACGGATGTCCAGGCTGATAACGCCAACAGGACACCGGAACAGCTTGAGAAGGATATTGCCTTAGTCAAGGAACAGTTTAATCAGATCGTCAATGAGAACGACCTGAAACCGATTCTCATCCACCCGAATCCCGGACCGGACGGCTATAATTTCGAGCCTGCCGATGCTTTTGTGAAGTTCGGCGAAGACAATAACATGTATCTTGTTGGTCATACGCTCATCTGGCACAGCCAGGTGCCCAACTGGTTTTTCCAGGGGACAGCTACGGAAGATACATCAGATTCTGCTGCGACTGCGACTCCTGCTCCCGCACCAGTTGCTGGAAGACGTGGCGGACGTGGTGGTGGTCGCGGTGGTTTCAGCGGACCGCGTGCGACCCGCGAGGAGCTGATCGAGCGGATGCGTGACCACATTCACACTGTTGTCGGACGTTATAAAGGCAAGATCAAGGTATGGGACGTCGTGAACGAGGCAATTGGCGATGGGAGCGACCTCCTGCGAAACTCACTCTGGAGACAAATCATCGGGGATGACTTCATTGCCCTGGCATTCAAATTCGCCCACGAAGCGGATCCGGATGCGATTCTTCGCTATAACGATTATGGCCTGGAAAACCGTGCAAGGCGTGAAAAACTTAAAACTTTGATCAAGCAATTGCAGGCGGAGAATATTCCGGTCATGGCCATAGGCACACAAACCCACATCAACGTTGGGACGACTTTTAATACAATTGACCAGGAGCTGACGGACCTGGAGACGCTCGGTCTGCCAATTCATATCACCGAGCTTGATCTGAACGGCGCTCAAGGCGGCCAGCGTGGTACCAGTGGTGACATCGCGGGCAGCGCCTCCCGTACTGCAGGCGGCATGGTCAGCGAAGCCGACCGACGTCAGTCCGAGGCGTACGCGAATCTTTTCCGGGCACTTATAAAGCATAAGGATTCCGTGAAGGTCGTTACGTTCTGGGGTGCGAACGATGCGGTCTCGTGGCAGTCACGAGGTCGGCCTCTTCTGTTTGATGGCAATGACCAGCCTAAACCGGCTTTCGAAGCGGTTATGAATGTCGCCACCGGCGAGTAACGGAACCCGCGTTAGAATCTAAAGGTAATACTATAATTCGAGATTTACCTTATTTTCCAGTTGCATTTAAACTTACAGTGTAACCTTTGAGAGGTTTGTCTTCGCTGTCGAGAAGTCTCGCGCAAAAATCAGCGGCTCCGCTGGCGTTGACGATACCGCCGCGTATAACGTTTATACCCTTCTTGAGCGTTAAGCGTTTTGAAACACCGTCATCAATAACGGTGCAGCGGTTGCCATAGATACCGATTACTTCCTTGCCATTGACCCACCAGACGGAAGCAGAGTTGGTTCCGACAGCCAGACGTGCATCTTTTACCTCTTCCGGGCAGTTAATATAAACTACAACCCAGAACAGGGCGTTGTTGGCACTGGCATTAATTGCAGGAGCGAAATAATAAAGATTAACATTATATTCGTCCGTTTCAGCGGAATGCCATGTAAGCTGCCGGCCGCCGGCGTCAACTTTATCTCCTTTTTTCGGTAACATTGTAAGCTCATTGGCAAAATGTTCACTCTTGACTGTTGCCTGGACCGCATTTTGTGTATCTCCACTTGCAGAGATTGGATCGAGAATAAGCCATTGTTGTATGAAACCCATATCATTTGGAACATTTTTATTAGGATTGTCAGCATCAACTTTGGGTACCTGATTGCAAAGAGCGGTGCCGGCAGTGCTAACAATCATGAAAAACGACGAGAAGGCCAGGAGGACGAAAGTCCATTTGTATTTATTGTTGTATTTATTCATAAGCTGATTCCTTTTCAAAATTTATTGGTTTATGATTATTAATTTCTTATTCCTGGATTACTATTATGGATTCTTTAATAACCAGCGTTGTTTATCACTGGAAGGATCGAATTTTTCCAAGGTTGCAAAACTGAAGCCTATCGCTGAAAGAGCCATAGGTTCTTTGGTACCCGGGATAGCTTTTGGCATTATGCGCCAAGTACCATCTGTAAGCTGCTCGATACGCCAGAGCTGTTCTTCTCCACCTGTGTAGGCGGGAAATGTTACCAGCTCGGCTTCTTCGGTT
>CAYSHS010000031.1:0-17460 GCA_964430845.1 uncultured Pirellulales bacterium
GATTTTATCAACTTTCAATATTTTTGTTATAAATTCTAATATGTCCATCTTCTTATTTTTGAAGTATTTATCTTTATGTTCTATATCAAAATTGAACTGTCTCATAGCATTTTCTATGCGATTTTGATACATTTCGGGACATTCTTGTTTTTGCTTGAAAATTCTCATTACCCACTCCGCAGCGTTTGAGACAGGGATTTCTTCCGGGAAACCACCTTGTTTTTTAATTTCCTCAGGCTGTTCCACTTTAGTGTAACCAGGAACTTGTTTTGTCAAAATGACAAGGGATGAACGAAAAGTACAATTATCAGAAATATTCTGGAGAATTGGAGGCAGGTCAGGTGTTTGGATATCCGGATTTTGCTTTTTGCATTGGTGTAAAATTTCTTGTGTACATACCCCAAAAACTTCTGTTGGCATAGTATATTTAAGATTGGCTGAATCAATAACAGCAGCTATTTCACTTATCGATTGCGTTGTTGCATTACCCTTAATCCAATCCATCGTTTGGGCTGGATTAAAAATAAGACCACAACATGACTTAATATATGCATCGAGGCGTTTATAATCTATTTCAGATAGGCCTTTTAGCTTTTCTCCTTTTCTTACCTTTGTGATGTAGATTAAGTGACAGGTATCAAGGTAGATTTTTGGTGGTTTTTCAATAATTAGCTGATTATCAATTTTGGGTTCCATCCTGTTTTCTGTATTCTGTGTTCTGTTTTCTAATAACGTATCCACATCAGACACAAGCCTTCCGGCGGGGCGAGGCGTCCTGCGGCGGTTCTTGTTTTGGCTTCGAGAATCTCTGTTATTTTTTCCGGCTGCCATCTGCCGTTACCAATTTCCGTTAGAGTGCCCACAATATTTCTTACCATATTATACAGGAAACCATCGCCTTCGACATTAATATAAATCCATTTATCTTCGGAAGTTACTTCACATCGAAAAATTGTACGTACAGAGCTTTCGCGTTTATCAGCCGCGGTTGCGAAGGATTTGAAGTCTTTTGTACCAACGAGCAGTTGAGCCGCAGCGTTCATGGCTTCGACATCGAGTTTTTGATGCAGGTGCCAGCACTGGTTCAGTTTCAGAACAGGTCTGTATCTGCCTGTATGGATTGTGTAACGATAGAGCTTGCTTTTTACATCTCCTACAAGATCGAATTTGGGAGGGACTTTCTCGGCGCTTGTTACAACAATATTGTGAGGCAGCTTGCCATTAATCGCTTTCGGAAAATTCTCTGTCGGGATAGGGCAATCAACTTCTATCAGTGCGGCCTGACCAAGTGCGCTTACACCTGCATCGGTTCTACTTGCGCCGTGTACTGGAATTCGTTCGCCAATGAGATTCGATACAGCTTCTACAAGCTCGCTCTGAATAGTTCTTTTTCCCGGCTGAGTTTGCCAGCCGCTGTATCTGCTGCCGTCATACTGGACTGTTAATTTTATTTTTCGGATAGCCATGTCGGCTATTAAAGCAATTTTTCCGCGATTTGAACAGCATTCAGTGCCGCGCCTTTTCGCAACTGGTCGCCCGCGACCCAGATATTTATGCCGCGATTTTCGGGTATCGATTCGTCCTGGCGGATTCTGCCAACGTAAACGTCGTCTTTTCCCGAAGCGTCAATCGGCATCGGAAATCGATTGTTTTCGCGGTCGTCCAGTATCGAAACTCCGGGGGCTGTGTTCAGAAGGTCCCTAACCTGGTCGGGAGTGATTGAATCTGAAAATTCGAGATTGATACTCTCGCTGTGTGCCCTGAACACAGGTATACGGATACAGGTGCAGGTAATCATGATTTCAGGACAATTGAAAATCTTCCTGGTCTCATTGACCATTTTCATCTCTTCCTGGTTATACCCATTCGGCTCCATTGGAGAGTTATGACTGAAAATATTAAACGCTATTTGATATGGGAATACTTTGCAGGTCGGTTTTTTCCCGTCCAGTATTTCACGCGACTGCTCTTCAAGCTCGACCATTGCGGAATGTCCTGCGCCGCTTGCTGCCTGGTAAGTGCTTACAATCATTCTTTTTACCGGATTTGCCTTATGCAAAGGCCAGACGGGTACTATCCCGATGATTGTCGAGCAGTTCGGATTGGCGATAATGCCATTATTGTTCGCTATTTCCTGCGGATTTATTTCAGGAATCACAAGTGGCACGTCATGGTTCATTCTAAAAGCAGAGGAATTATCCACAACAACGGCGCCGGCATCGACTGCGGCTGGTCCGAATTCCCTGCTGCGGGACGCTCCAGCGCTGAATAATGCAATATCTATGCCTTTGAAGCTGTCTTTAGTCATCTCTTCGACTGTGTAGGTTTTGCCTTTGAATTCGATTTTCCTGCCTTTTGACCTGCTGCTTGCCAGCATTTTGAGAGAATCGAAGGGAAAATCGCGTTCTTCGAGAATACTTAAAAATTCCTGTCCAACCGCACCGGTAACACCGGCTATTGCTACATTACAACCCATATTTTTCTGCTCCTGAAAAAAATTACATACAAAAGATAAAGGCAGCCAAACAAATTCCCAAAAGGATATATTGTGCCGCTGCCTATATGATACAACGTTTTTTACGATTGGCAAATTATAATATTTTTATCTAATTAATGCAATAGTGGTGATACTTATATTAATTATTATCTATTTGAAATAGTACCTTAGTGTGAAAAATAAATAAATTACAGTAATTCCTACTTATTCACCGATATATTCTGGGGTGCATGTATGGAGTCAGAGACTAAAAACGAAATAGACAGACAAAAAGAAGAAATATCAAAACAGCTTCTTGAAAAGCTGAAAGGGCAAATACATTCTTCTAACGCATCGATAAGGAGGCGTGCCGCATTTAACCTCTCCTGGATGCAGGAAGATGGTCTTGACATATTGAAAAACATTCTGCTTGGAGATTACCCTGAAATATCGAAAAACGCTTCAGCTTATGGTCTTAGAAAAATGCAGGGCAGAATGAAAAAGAAAGCCCTGGACGTTTTTAAGGAAGGTCTCAAACAGCGAAACAACTCAACGGGACAGATATGCAGAAATGCCCTGGTATTATTGGGATACAAAATACCGAAAGAATATCTCCCTGATAAACAGACAGGCAAAAAATTAGTAATAAAGGAAATCTCAAGAAAAAGCACACCGAGAAGGACTATTAATAGCAAGTAACCCGGGCAAAGACATTTTGGGCAAATTGCATAAAATAGCAAAGCAGGCTGTTTTCATTTTTTACATAGTCAGCAGCAGAGTAATTGTCATATAAATAGTAACACTTATCGAGTCATTCGCTGTTGTTACAAGGGGTCCTGAACTGATAGCAGGGTCTATACCGATTTTTTTGAATAAAAATGGAAGAAACAAACCGAGTGTTGTAGCAACCATTATTGCGGAGAACATTGCAGTTCCAAATGCGAAAACAAGCCGGGGGATGGAAATTAATTGTTCTACTCCGTCTTCATTCTTAACTATGGTTAAAACTGCACAAACTATGCCGCCTATTAAAGCACAGGAAATTGCCACGAGAATCGCGATTCGGGTTTCTCTTGAGAATACCTGTCTAAATTTCAGAGCAGCCAGGTGGCCGGTAGCCAGTCCGGATACGACTATTGCAGATGTTTGCAGGCCGGCGTTCCCGCTGATTGCCGCTATCATCGGCACAAAAGCAAAGGCAGCCTTGAAAACAAATGATAAGTCCTTATTCTCAAAAACGTTATAGAAATGTATTAAAACCAGTGCTGTAATGCCGGTTCCGATTAAACATGGCAGGAGCCATGTCATTCTGACACGTGCGGCATGAAAAGCAGAAAACTTTTCCAGCTCATCAGGGTCTGTACCGGCCATTACATATAAATCTTCTGCGGCTTCTTCTTCAGCGACTTCAATAACCCTGTCGGCTGTAATTCGCCCGACAAGCCGGTGATTTTTGTCAAGTACTGGTACGACAATCAGGTCATTTTTGCTGAATATATTCCTGACTTCTTCCTGATCGGTATCTATTTTGACAAAAATCGTATCAGTCTCAATCAGGTCGTGTATTTTGGTATTCTCAGGACGAGTCAGGAGTAATCGTATTCGTACATCTCCGACGAATTGCCTGTTTTTATTTACAACATAAACAGAATAAAAATCCTCATCTATTTCGGAAGTCCTTATTTTATTTATTGCCTCGGCAACTGTCGCATCTTCAGAAACACTGATTACAACCGGGTCCATAATTCCGCCGGCGGAATCCTCAGAATAGCCCATTAGCTTGCTGATTTCCGCTGACTCTGCAAGGGGAATTCTTGTAAGAAGCTCGATTTGCTCCTCTTCCGGCAATTCCGATATAATGTCGGCAGCATCGTCCGGATCCATTTGAAGTATGAAGCTGCTTAATTCTTCGATTCTGAGTATCTCGAAAAGCTCTGCCCTTGTAGCTTCAGCTACTTTTTCCAGAACTTCCGCTGAGGTCTGTTTGTCCATTACATCGAAAATAGCATGTCTATGCTCATTATCGAAGATTTCCACAACTTCCGCTATATCACTGCTTCTCTGGTCGCTAAGCAGCGTTTTTAAGGCCGGCTTATCCCCTTTTTCGAGAATTTGCTCAATCTGCTGCAGAAGCTGGCTTTGTTCATTGGACATTCACTAACACCTGTTTTTTTCTAACTTTTTTATAGTTGAACTTTTGTAAAAAATGAGAAAAGACTTACTTCAGAAAGACAAAATAGCGTATTTTTTGTTTCCAGGCAACTAATAAATATTTAATTCATAAATATAAAGTAATAACAAATAAAGAAATTATTCTTGGTTTTTACAGGCTTTTATAGTAAAATATGATTGAAATACATATTGTGGATTTTAATGACTTTTAAGCATTATTTATTATGTGATGAGGGCCATAAGATGAAAAGCTCTTTTTATGGAATATTAACAGTTTTTCTGGTATTAAGCTGTATATCTTTAGCAGCTCCTGAGCCGGCAATTGTACAGGGTCCAAACCAGTGGACTTTGAACACAATTTTTACACATCCCCAGCAGATTGAGATTCCGGGAGCTTCTGATAATAAGCCCGTTCGCTTTTGGTATATGATAATCACACTCACCAATAATTCCGGACAGGATGTTGATTTTTACCCAAAATGTGAATTAGTAACAGATACTTTCCAGATAATCCCCGCCGGACAGAACGTTGGAACGGTAGTTTTCGAGCGTATTAAAGAAAGGCATAAAAGCATATACCCGTACCTTGAGCTTTTAGGCATGTCCGATAAAAAAATAATTCAGGGTGAGGATAATACGAGAGACTTTGCTATAATTTGGCCGGATTTTGACCATGAAGCAAAAGACATTAGTATTTTTATTACCGGCCTGAGCAATGAAACAGCGGAAGTCGAATATCCTGCGACAGGCAACCAAAATGAAGAGTCCAGGACAATTTACCTTCGGAAGACCCTTCAAATACAATATAGTATCAGGGGAAATCCGGCATCTTCAACGGGCGCAGCACTTGAGTATAAAGACAAATCCTGGGTGATGAGATAATTTTTAATATTTTTTGTGTTTATATTATTTTTCTTCATATTATTGACTTTATCCACGAAAAATACAGTATTTACCATTGTATGAATAACCATATGTCCATATGATAATATGCTTGCTTAAAAGGTTTTATTGCGTTATAATAAAGTTAAAATCATGATAGATATGGTTATAGGAATATCCTGATGGTAAATATAAATAATCAACAAAAACTCCCCCCCATAGAGCAGCTAAAAGGCAGAAATATCGGAAGAATACTTATTAAGATGGGTATTCTAAGCAGAGATAAAGTCCATGAATGTCTCAAAATCCAGCAGCAGCGAAATGGAAATATCCAGATGGGTCAAATCTTTATTGAGCTTGGATTGATTGATGAAAAGCAGCTCCAGATAGCCTTGGCTGCACAACGAGGCATGGGATATATAAGCCTGGACGGTATTGATATTCCCGCTGATGTAATTGAAAAAGTGCCTAACCAAATGGCAAAAACATATCATATAGTGCCTATTGAATATATCCAGGATAGAAATGAGCTGGTTGTTGCCCTCGATAACCCGGAAAATTTTAGAGCAACAGATGATTTGAGCACTTTAATGGGATTTAAGGTTACCGCAAAAATAACAGATGCTGATTCACTTGAAAAAGCTCTCTCGAAATATTACGACGAAACCCAGCAGGACGAGAACATTAATGAGCTTATTGATGAGATACAGGGGGATAGTTTCCTTGCTGAATTTGATGGCAGGAACCAAAGTATAGACCTTGATGAGCTAAAAGAGCTTTCGGAGTCCAATCCCGTCAAAAAACTGCTCAACCTGGTTTTATTACAGGCGATTCGTGATAAAGCTTCGGATATTCATTTTGAGCCTTTCGAAAATGAATATAAAATGCGTTATCGTATCGATGGTGTACTGTATGAAATGATTCCCCCCCCGAAATATATCGCAGCAGCTTTAAGCTCACGTATTAAGGTTATGGCGGATTTGGATATTGCAGAAAGACGTTTGCCCCAGGACGGTCGTATTTCCCTGACTGTTCAGGGTAACCCGGTTGACCTGCGTGTCGCTGTGCTCCCGACAATGTTCGGAGAAAGCGTAGTGCTGCGTATCCTGGACAGGTCGCAGGCGAGCTTTAATATGTCGGAGCTTGGATTAAGATCTGAAGACCGGGAAACAGTTCACAGGCTCATTAATAAACCTAACGGAATTATTATTGTTACAGGTCCGACCGGATGCGGGAAAACCACTACATTATATTCAGCTTTAAATGAATTGAATGATATCGAAACAAAAATAATCACAACCGAAGACCCCGTTGAATATGATGTTGACGGCCTTATTCAATGTCAGATGAAACCTGCGATCGGATTGACATTTGCCAGATGCCTTCGTTCAATTTTGCGACAGGACCCCGATATTATCCTGGTTGGCGAAATTCGTGACCTTGAGACGGCTCAAATCGCAGCTCAGGCATCCCTGACAGGTCATATTGTATTTACCACACTTCACACAAATGACGCCCCGAGTTCCGTTGCAAGACTTTTAGATATGGGAATCGAGCCGTTTCTTATTACTGCTACAGTGGAAGGTATTGTAGCACAAAGACTCGTCAGAAAGATATGCCTCAATTGTAAAACACAATTCGAGCCTACGGAAGCACAGCTTATGGAGCTTCAGCTTACACCTGACGATGTTCAGGGTAAAAAGTTTTTCTATGGCAGGGGATGCAAGCAATGCAATAGTACAGGTTACAGAGGTCGAACAGGCATTTTTGAGATTATGGTATTCAATGATGAAATTAGAGACCTGGTTATGAACCAGGCATCAACGAACGTATTACGTGCTGCCGGGCAAAAAGCGGGAATGAAGCTGCTTCGCGAAAATGGTTTAGCCGCAATTTATGATGGTATTACGACCATAGACGAGATTGTCAAAGGAACTATGGTCGAATAAGTTTATAAGGTGAAATCTGATTATGGTATCTAAAATAACAGTTAATTTCAAATATAAAGGAGGTATTTAAGATGGCTGTTTTCCAATATACGGCTTTGGACGCACAGGGTGTAGAGATTAAAAATGAAATTGAAGCCCTTAGTCAGAAAGAAGCTATAAGTAAAATACGTAATATGGGCTATTTTCCTACAAAAGTAGCTCCTCGCGGCGCAGGCAGAAAAACAGCGTCAAAAACTGCCGCTCAGGCAAAGAAAAAACGCGGTGCCGGCGGCAAGGTTAAAATCAAATCCATTACACAATTCGCAAGGCAGCTTTCTACGCTTCAGGATGCAGGTCTCCCTATTTTGCGTTCCCTTAGAATTCTTGAAGAGCAGCAGAAATCGGGCACATTCAAGAGGATTATTGGTTATGTTGCCGATGATATTGAAGGCGGCTCGACATTATCAGAAGCAATGGGCAAATATGGCAAGGCGTTCGACAGGCTTCTTGTCAGCATGGTAGCCGCAGGAGAAACCGGAGGTGTTTTGGACCTGATTCTTTCGCGTGTCGCTGATTTTATGGAGAAATCCCAGAAGCTAAAATCCAGAGTTAAAAGCGCTATGATTTACCCGATAGTAGTTTTGTCTGCTGCATTTATGATTATTATGGGACTGATGCTTTTCGTTGTGCCCTCGTTTTCCCAGGCACTTACCGACATGACGGAGGGCGGACAATTGCCGAAAATTACCCGTGTGGTTCTTGGAATCAGCGGCTGGATAGCAGAAGGTCCTATGATCCCCGGCTTTTTTGATCCTCATTTAGGCAAAGTGCCTATTGGAGGATGGGTGGTTATGCTTGCAACTCCTTTTACTATAATTTTTATTTTAAAGTTTATCAGGCGATTTCGCAGGGGAAGACTGGTTCTTGATACAATAAAGCTGAGAATCCCTGTAGTAGGCCAGCTCACCAGTAAAATTTCAGTTACACGATGGACAAGAACGCTCGGTACGCTCATCGGTGCCGGCGTGCCTATTCTGGATGCCCTGACAGTTACTCGTGAAACCGCGGGAAATGAGGTTTATTCCAACATGCTTGGCGCTGTTCACAATTCAATCAGGCAGGGTGATACCTTTGCAGGTCCACTGCGACAGTCTAAAACTGTTGACTTAATCGTCAGCAATATGATTGCAGTCGGTGAGGAAACAGGTGATCTCGACAAAATGCTTCTGAAAGTTGCCGACAATTTCGACGAGCAGGTCGATGTGCTCGTCGGCTCGCTTATGTCTATGCTCGAGCCTATTATGATAGTCTGTCTTGGAAGTATGGTTATGACTATCGTTCTGGCGATTTTCGCACCGATGATAACGATTATTACAGCTTTAAGTGCAGGGGCTTAAATAATATATAAAAAAACAGAAATTCGAGTTTTAAAAAATAGGAAATTTAGGAGTAAAAAAGATGAAATCAATCGTGAAACAATCCGATAAAAAAGCGGCGTTTACTATTGTCGAGCTGCTTACTGTTATGAGTATTATCGTCATACTTATAGGCTTGCTCGTTCCTGCCTTGAACCAGGTTAGAAAGTATGCACGTGAAGTAAAGCAGCGTGCGCAATTCCACAGTATAGACACCGCTTTACAATTTTTTAACAGTGAGTTTGATACTTTTCCGGATTCCAGTGCGACGGGTCCTGATGGTAAAGCCTATTGCGGTGCAATGAAGTTCGCAGAAGCTATGGTGGGAAAAGATTTAATGGGTTTTAATCCTGATTCCGTTTTTAACAGCAGCGGCTTAGATCAAAGCGGAACAAAACAGTTATATGATGCAGGCAGCGCGACGTTTGACCCAAGTGCAAGAAAAGGTCCTTATTTACCAATTGAAAACGCAAATGCTTACAGAATTGAAGATATTTATAAAAGTTACAATCCTTTTGCTGCCGGGAGTATTGTGTTGTGTGATGTGTTTGGTCAGGTAACGAACAATAGCACAGGCCAGCGAATTGGTATGCCTATTCTTTATTATAAAGCACATCCGTCAAAGATGAAACATGATGTAGCTGATGCTACCAATTCAATTTATGATTACAGGGATAACCAGGAGCTGCTGTTGCTTGGAAGACCATGGGATGGAGGCGAACACAGGCTTGCTCAAGAGGGTACTTTCCCGGATGGCGCAAGGTTTTATGAAAATACCTGGAACGACCAGGTAACTACCATACGCAGACCTTTTAATAAAGATACGTATCTATTAATATCAGCCGGTAATGATGGTGAGTATGGTACATCTGACGATATATGCAATTTTGATTTTAAATATAGAACACTGCAATAGGAAACGGATTGCTCAGTCTTTATTATTAATAGAATCGTTGTATAACAAACAACAGAAATAAAAAGGAAATGGCTGTGAAATGTAAAAAAACAGGACTGACGCTTGTAGAAATGCTGATTGTTTTAGCGATAATCGCTATATTGGTAGGCTTGCTTCTTCCTTCTTTGACGGCAGTGAAAAATTCTGCCAGGGAAGTGAAACAGAAAGCACAGTTCAGCTCTATCAATTTGGCTCTTATCACTTTTAAGAACGATTACGGTGATTACCCCCCATCTAATTGCCCGCTGGGAAGTAATTATTGCGGTGCGCAGAAACTCGCAGAAGCTCTTCTTGGCTGGGATTTGCTTGGTTTTCATCCGAAGTCTGTATGGCGTGCTGACGGCTATGACGCCAGCGGCGGCAATGGCACTTATGATCCTCTCAAAACTCGTGATGACGATGGTGATGGCGTACCTGATACTTTAAAAGAAAGAAAAAATCCGTACCTGGATACTGAAACAGCCAATGCTTTCAAATTAGGGGACACTGCCGGAGCTGGAACAGGATTATTTGAAAATCCTGCACCCTTAGCCAAGAATACCTATGTGCTTTGCGATGTATTTGGTGTGAAAAAAGTAATAATGCCCAACGGCAAGAGTCAAACAGCAGGAACACCTATTCTGTATTATAGAGCAAACACTTCCCAAAAACTAATAAATGAGATATATAATGCTTTGGACAATGATGCGCTGGTTTACTTAAAAGAGCAGGTGGATAACAGGGAGCAGCCTTTGTGCAGAACTGCAAATAATTATGAATTTTTTTATAACTATATCAGGGATCCTAAAATTGAAGCTATACCTCAGCCATACAGGCCTGATTCTTATATATTGATTTCAGCAGGATCGGATGGTATTTACGGAACTTCCGACGACATTCGGAATTTTGGAGGTTAAATACTCATATCCACAACTGGTTAGGCAGGCTGAAGTTATGAAAACATATAAAAACAAGCACGGCCTATCACTTATAGAGATAATGATGGCAGTGACAATAATTGCTATATTGGCCGCTATTACCATTGGTATCGTATCTCATATTGATAAACAAAGTAATGAAAAAAAGCTTGCGAGCACGTTTGCGCTGCTTGATGGAGCATTAGGGGAATATTATGATTACTGGAAAGGTTTCCCTGACCCGAATAAGTCTCCCTATCCAACACATTCTGCGGCGCTTTATGGCCAGCTTCGCTCAACGCCGGGCGCGAATGAGTATCTCGAAGGAATTAGTGAAAAGTTAATACAGAAGAATCCTGGTGCGACTGATATGCCGCAGATTTACGACCCGTGGGGGACATTGCTGGATTACAGGTATATTCCAACTTATACCTATCCGAAAATAGTTTCCGCAGGGCCTGATAAAGTTTTTGGAACACCTGATGATATTAAGAACAAATAATCCGGATATTTTCGGATGGACAGAAAAGTGATAAATGAGAACAAGCTGTAAAAAAAATGGTTTTTCGCTAACTGAGATGATAGTTGTAATTGCCATAGTAGCATTACTTACAGCGCTCGGTCTGCCTGCTATTCATTCACTTCAGAAATCTTTCGAGTCGGGAAGCGGAACCAAAGCTATAATAGATGCGGCTTTATCAACTGCTCGAGCTATTGCAGCGAAAGAGCAGCGCTATGCAGGAGTACGCTTCCAATTAGACCTTACCGAAGAACAGGGTCAGTATATGATTTTTATAATACATAATCCAGAAAAAACAAAACTCAGCAACGGATTTCGTGCCCTCGAAGGTCAAAAACCGATAAAGCTGCCCGAAGATGTAAGGGTTATTGATATGTTGATACACACTTCTGCAAATCAGGAAGAAATGCTGAATGGAACATCGAATTTTCTGGAAGAGATTGATACAGAGAATTTAGAACCATCACACAATAACAGGTTTTTAAGAGACATGTCATGTTTTTCGGTTATTTTTTCTCCGATGGGAAAAGAGGTTATACATGAAGTACGTGTTAGAAATAAAGATGGAATTTACCAGCCTGCTAATGGCCAATCGAATGATGATATCTTTAACTCTCCTGCAAGCATACAAAACGGCAATACAGGTATGTTCATTCAGGATGATTATTCGGAGTATGGTTTGGGTTCTGAAATGAGCAGGGATAAATTTTATATGTATGAAAAATCTTATTTTAATAAATTAAGCAATTCACAGGACAGATTCGATTATCTCAGGAGTCTCAAGCCTGCTTTTATTAACCAATATACGGGAACAATAGTTAATAGTGGTAAATATCAATAAAATTATGAATTTAATGTATAGGAAAAAAGGGTTTTCTCTGACTGAAGTTTTATTGGCAGTCGGCACGTTGGCTATCGGTATGACGTTTGTAGGCGGAACCTTTCTTGTAGGTGTCCATTTATCTACAGTTGCGACGGAAAGAACCATAGCAGCAGTTGTTGCCGATGAGGCATTTGCCAAGATACAGCTTTATGGCGTTGATCCTGCTTCCTCTGCTCTTTCGACAAATCAGCAGGTTCCATTTACAACGTTAAATTCAATTCCCCCCGAAGAATATGCTTATCCTTCAACAAGAAGCTCGGTTGATAAACAATACTACTGGGCCGCTCTTTGCAGGCCAATGTATTCAGGCAGTGTCAACCGGATTATACAAGTTACGGTTTTTATCAGCAGAAAAATCGGCAGCAGCTCGGTAATTCCTGTTCCGGTACAGGTCGCTGTTTCCTTAGTTGCAGGTGCAGGTAATGAAAATAAGCTGACTATAAACACAGCAGGCCAGCAGTCGTTTATCAACGCAGGTTCCACAATAGCGGCCAACCAGACGGGAAGGCTGTATCGTGTTCTGCAGCGTGACGCCGTAACTCAAAATACAATCGTTCTCGGCCAGCAATGGAAAGAAGGAGCGTCAGATTCCGTTTGGGTCGTTCAACCAACAGGAGCCGGTAAAAATCCCTGCATAGCGGTATATCAAAAAGAAATTAGATTTTAATTCAACGAAAAAACTGTTTATTTTGTTATGGAATATAAACCTCGAAAAAACAGAGCCTTTACACTGATTGAGCTTATGGTGGCACTGGGGATTATGGTTATCGTCATCGGTTTTGCCGGTGAAATTTTTAAGGTCAGCATAGATTCGCAGCGAACTGCCGTGGCTAACGCGGAGATTATGCAAAAGTTTCGAGCCATTACAAACCAGTTGAATTCCGACTTCAGCGGGCTCAACAAGGATGGGGAAATTTTCATTGTTTGGAAAACAGCGCCTGTATTGAATAGTGCATACGTCGATAATGACCTCGATGGATACGAGAGATTTGACAGGATAATGTTTTTCGCTAACGGTGACTTTCAATCATACGATACATATAGCACAAATACGAAAATAATTCGCGGCAACATAGCCAGAATATGTTACATGCTTGCCAAGGATGGCACAACCAGGCCTGAGGCTATCGATAAACCCAGGCGAATTCTTGCGAGGTCTCAGCATATATTAACAGACGACCAGGAGCTTCCCGGCAATTTTGACCCGAATAACTTTACTGCCGAACAGTGGGTAGAATGGAATAATTTATATCAATATGACAAGATTTCACTGGAACAATGGAAGATGCTTCCCTTTAATGAGAAAATAGACATGCTTTCTGTTATCTGCGATATTGAAATAGTAAGTGAAGATTCTATGGGAAGCAGCAGCATTAATGAAAACCTAAGAGGTGTATCAGTCAGTCCCGATGACCCGAATTCAATGCACATGCTTTTATGCGACGGCGCAGGTGAGTTTAAGGTGCAGGGCTGGGACAACACACGAAAAACATGGGTGCCTGAAGTTGACCCGGACGGAAACGGTGACTTGTCGGACTCGAACTTTTTTATAAAGGATTCCAATAATGTCCCGGGTGTGTTATATCCATGGCCTTTAGGCGCTATTGCAATTAATAATATAGACTATCCGCGTGAACAATTAGACAAGGAGCATTTCAACATGATACCGGGTTTGGGCCGTGCGCTAAAATTTACATTCACATTATTCGACTCCAGGGGAATTATCAAGAATGGCAGAACTTTTACGCATATTGTTTACCTGGACAACTGACAGGAAGAAATGAAATATACAGCCATGAAAAATTATTATGTCAAACACTATGGCGGCTCGGCGCTTATTCTTGCAGTCGTACTAAGCACCCTGCTGGCGTTAGTAGGTGTGTTGTTTGTCATGGCCGCACGTGTCAACCAGATGGCAACATCAGCTATATCGGAAAATAAAGAGCTGGAGCTGGCCGTCGATTCAGTTATCGCAGACCTCTCACAGCAATTGGCTTTGGATATTCCGGGGATGGTGAATCCGGGCCAGGAATATTACGATTACCCTGACGCCAATAATCTCTGGCTTGCCGGTCTTGAGCCTTATGAATCGAAAGGTAACTACTACTGGCGTCAGATAAGTGACATCTCGGGGAAATTGACGGGTAAAAACAGGGATGTTCGCGCAGTAGCTGTATCGCAGTACGACCCTGTTCCTGATACTAATAATCCTGTTGCAGACGCAGATGGTGAAGGCATAGCAGATTCGAGGTGGGTCGAACTTAACGGGATAAGCTCCAATCACGGAAAGCCGATCTACGCTGCCGTCAGAGTTATTGACAATGGTGCAATGCTGAATGTTAATACGGGCTTTAAATTTAATCCGAACGATTCCAATGCGGTAATATTCGATGTTGACGGGAAAAATCAAACCCAAATTAATGTAATCGCTCTTGCAGGCTGGGCGGGAGATCCGCCCACTTCGGCTGATGAGAGAAACCTGCTTTTCGACAGAGCAAACAATGGTCTTGGAGTTAATCCATACGATTTACAATCTTATCTTGGAAATGTTGTCTGGAATTACGGTGAGCCGAACGGGCCTTATACACCTTTCGATATGTCTGATGAGTTAGAGATGCGATACAGGTTCTTTCTGAATAACACCGGAATTGATACGCGATTGGAAACCTGGGGTGACCAGTTCAGGGATAATACATTATCCACTCCCGTGACAAGCGGCGGAGCAGCACTCGACGCCTGGTTCCAGAAAGCCAGCAATAACGGCAGCGAAGACCCTAACTATGCTTACAGGCACATAGCAACTATCAATAATATGGACAGGATATTAAATCCTGCAGGTTTAACTTTAAATGGCGGCAAAATGGTAAATATCAATACTGCCGACCCTCAGTTGCTCTATGATACAATTCGCACATCACTGCAGAACAGGGAGCCAAACGCTTTGCTCGTCGAGCGATTGGCAGCTCAACTGGCTGTCAATATTGTTGACCTGCGCGACAAAGATGCTGATGTAACTGTATTTACATCGGGTACGAAAACATATTACGGTTTCGAGGTTCAGCCTTTTATCAGCGAGATAGGATTTAAAATCAGTGACTCGTCCCCGGATACTCCCGCGGACAACTCTTTTGCGGTCGAGCTTTATAATCCTTTCAAAATCGATATTCCATTGAGGGATTTCAAAGTCGAGCTTTACGATGCGAACGACCATGTTGAGAACTCTGTCACTATGACAGGCAATATAATAAAAGCGCAGGACAGGTTTGTAATAACCAATAATAGTAATGCTACAAGTCAATTTAGTCTTGGTGGTCTGATGTCCACAGGCCGGGGTAAGCAGGACCCTAACCTCGTGCTGGCTAAATATATTCCGGTAGGCTCCAGCCCGCCGTCATATCAGCTTAGTCAAAGATATAATATTCGCCTTGTTAGAAATGTAACTAATGTGAAGCTTCCTCTCGATAAGCAGGTAACCCAGGATGCCTGGTTCAAGTGGGATGATACCAATGACACTTCCAAATTCTATGCCAGGAGCGATACAAACTGGAACATTATATACCAGAGCCTGATATCATCCGGAAATACATTGGGCACAAGCAATGCGATAGCCGGCGCGCACAAGAACTATAATCTCGCTGATTCGACCGACTTTTTCATTTCTATCGGTGACATTGCGAGAACTCTTACAATTGGTCCGAGTGCAGATGCGAACGATATGATAGGTGTTAAACTCGCGGCAGAGCCGAACGAATATAAAATCCGCATGGATTTAAACAATCCTGTTTTCGCGAACCTCTTCCAGTTTCTGACCGTTATTGACCCAACGGAACATGGATTGCCTCCGGCTGAGATGAGAATAAAAGGACGCATAAATATTAATACAGCTCCCTGGTTCGTAATAGCACAATTACCCTGGATGCAGCCGAAAGTTGCACAGGCATTAGTTTCGTTTAGAGACTCGTTCGGTGCTTTCGATACTATCGGGGATTTGATGCAAGTACCTCAAATGGGTTTTTACGCGATTGACCCTGCCTTTAAAGATGTAGATTTGGACAGATGGCCTGATTTCACGCCAAATGATGGCGCTGTAAGCGACTTTGAAGAGCGAGATATGATATTCTCTCGCATAAGCAATCTTGTCACAGTGCGAAGTGACGTCTTTACCGCATACATTCTCGTTCGCATAGGACTTGACGGCCCGCAAAAAAGAGTAATCGCCATTCTCGACAGAAGCACAGTGACATCACCTGCCGGCAAAGTCAGATTATTGGCTCTCCAATCCGTTCCAGATCCAAGATAACATTGTTGCGTGGGCATCTTGCCCATGCATGCACGGACAAGATGTCCGTGCCACTTTATTAAGAATTGAGCATTCCAGTAAGTTCCGCGTGTGTTTTCTGATTAGCCGCTATGGTTTGAAATGTCCCGCCCTCGTAATCATCTGTATTGACGGGAAATATTTTCTCGCCGCGCCAGTTGGTCACAATTCCGCCTGCGGACTCGACTATTATCGCACCGGCTGCGATGTCCCAGAGTTTTGGCGTATCTGTTATTGTCGCTACCATGCTTCCTTTTGCAACATAAGCCAATTGTAAAGCGGTCGTTCCTATATTCCGGTATCTCGTTCGTTTTATAATTTCACGCGCCCAGCCGGGAAGGTTTTCGCCTTTGTCAAGATGACTGTCCAGACCCACGCTCGAGAACCTGTCCATAGCTTCTTCACTTGCCTGAATTCTTCTGCCGTTTAACTGTGCCTGGCCTTCTTTTACGGCTGTGAACATTGATTCGGTTGCCGGCTCGAAAATCACTCCCGCAATCGGATTTCCCTGGTAAACAGCCGCTATGCTGACTGCGAAAAGCAAGATGCCGTGTGCGAAATTGTTTGTTCCATCTATCGGGTCTATAACCCACCATACCGGCTCGTCGCCGCGTGGAGCCTGTTTGAATAGTTTTCCTGCATTGCCTTCTTCTGCGATAAAGCCATGGTCGGGATAGGTCTCCTTGATCCTGTCGATGATTATCTTCTGGCAATGGGCATCAGCCTGAGTTACCAGCTCGTTATCACTTTTTAAAGATGTTTTAATATAGTTGATTTCTTCCATCGCACGCTGGCCTGCAAGCCTGGCCGCTACGATGGCAGTCTCTAAAACACTGCTCAAATATCCGTGATCTAATTCCATAGTTAAAAGTGCCCAAAGTCTCTAAAGTGAACTAAAGTGCCTAAAGTGAGCTAAAGTACTTAAAGCTGCAAGCCGAAGGCTTTCAAATTCAACTTTAGACACTTTCAACTTTAGGCATTTTCTTTTTTTTATTTACTTTTATTTTCAATTAGC
>CAYSHS010000032.1:0-17266 GCA_964430845.1 uncultured Pirellulales bacterium
TTAACGTTTGGCTTGACGGACCATGGGACAATGAGACATGGAAAGGCAAAAAAATCGGTGAAATAAATGTACCCGCAAATGCCGCTCAGGAAATTACAAAATTCACGATTGATGTTTCTTCAGCCGTTGACAACCTTGGAGAAAAACATGCTATTTTCCTCGTAGCCGAAGGTTCCGGATCGGGAGGTCTTTGCGATATAATTGGATTGGGATTCAGTTCAGACAAAAAGCAAATCGTTCGTTCTCCGATTCCACCGACCGTCAGTATTATGGTGAACGGCAAGGCAATCGAACTGCCCACCACGCCGGTAAGATCGACAAATGCCAACGGTATTACTGATGTCAGTCCTTATCAGGCCGCTTATACCGTCCCTGCCGATGTCACGGCAATACCCCAGGTAACCGCATCTGCAAGCGATGACAAAGTAAAAGTGGATATTACACAGGCCGAATCAAAAAATGGAACTGCTGTTGTGAAATTTGATAACAATGGCCTGGTAAAAACTTATTATGTTGTGTTTAGATAACCATTTTGAGGTTACAGTGTTAAATTAAACACAAATTAAAATTGATAAAGATATAGTGCAAGGTGAAAGCTTATCTAAAGATGCTGACACCTTGCACTTTTTTTTATTTTGTTTAGACAGGATAACATGATAAACAGGAAATATTTATCTTTGTCAATCCTGTAAATCCTGTCAAAATTAAAACCACGAATTTACACGAATGAACACGAATTATTTATAAAGTTCTTACATTTAAAATATAAACATAAAATATTACTTAAAAACAAGTTATAAATATCAATTTTAAAAAACACGCATAAAAAACTAAAAGTTTTCGGCGTATTAACATGCGAAGTGCAACAAGTTAGTTTTAGATGTCACGAGGTAACCGGCAGCACAATAGTCATATCTTACATCCTGGGATTGTATCCACTCGCCCCCCGGGATTTGAAAATAATTTATGAAAATTAATAATCCTTGCAAGGCTGATAAAAGCCGCTATAATTTAGTAAGTCCACTATGAGGTGGCCTGGAATAAATCGGTCTGAGAAATAACCCTTTGAACCTGATCAGGACAGATTGTGATTTTTTATTAACCGCAGAGAACGCTGAGATGACAGAAAAAGAAAAGTTCGATAATATAACAGGAACTATTATCAGTCGCGCAATAGAAGTGCATCGCGCTCTTGGACCAGGATTGCTGGAGTCTGCATACGAATCCTGCCTGGCATTCGAACTTGTCGAACAGGGACTAAAGATATATCGACAGAAACCATCGTTAGTTTATCGTGATGTGAAATTGGATTGCGGCTACCGCTTAGATATCCTTGTTGAAGAATCAGTAATAATTGAAATCAAGGTTACAGATAACCTTGCACTAATTCATAAAGCACAGTTACTTTCCTACTTGAAACTTTCAGGATGTACAGTGGGATTATTGATCAATTTTAATGTACAAGATCCTGCAGATGGTGTAATCCGGATAGTTAATAATTTTCATGATTTTCCGCGTTCTCTGCGTACTCTGCAGTAAGACGAAGGAAAGAAATAATGGCGACACAATTACAAATTGCACAAAACGGAATAGTCAGCGAGCAGATGAAGCTGGTCGCTGGAGCGGAAAATGTTGATGCGGAGCTTGTTCGAGACGAGTTAGCTTCAGGCAGGCTTGTAATACCTGCAAATAAGCTGCATCTGAAAACAAATCTCAAGCCTGTGGGAATCGGTCGTGTGCTTGCGACAAAAGTCAACGCAAATATCGGAGCAAGCAGTATTCGCTCGACTGTCGAAGATGAGATTGAAAAATTGCGCGTCGCCCTGGATGCAGGTGCAGACGCAGTCATGGATTTGAGCACAGGAGGCAATCTCGACAAGACCCGCGAGCAACTGTTGGCCAAGTGCCCCGTTCCATTCGGAACAGTCCCGATATACCAGGTTATAGAAAAAAGGAACGTCGAGGATATCAACGAAAAGATAATCCTGGAAGTAATCGAAAAGCAGGCCAAACAAGGAGTTGACTTTTTTACAATCCACGCAGGCTTACTTAAAGAGCATTTGCCACTTCTCGAAAACAGAATCGGCGGTATAGTCAGCAGAGGCGGCGCGCTTCTTGCAAAATGGATGCTCCATCATAACAGGCAGAATCTTTTGTATGAAATGTTCGATGATTTATGCGATATTATGGCAGAATACGATGTATGTTTTTCTCTCGGTGACGGCTTGCGCCCCGGAGCAATTGCAGATGCAACAGACGAAGCACAAATCGCGGAGTTGCGAACATTGGGCGAGCTTACAGCGCGTGCGCAGGAAAAAGGCTGCCAGGTAATGGTCGAAGGCCCGGGCCATGTTCCTTTCAACCAGATCGAATATAATATGAGAATTCAGCAGGAAATTTGTCACGGCGCCCCATTTTATGTTCTCGGTCCTTTGGTGACCGATCTCGGAGCCGGTTACGACCATATCACTTCTGCAATAGGCGGTACGGCAGCCGCTTTTTACGGAGCATCTTTTCTGTGCTATGTTACGCCGCGAGAGCACCTGGGTCTGCCAAATACAGAAGACGTCCGCGCAGGTGTAATTGCATCTAAAATAGCCGCACATGCAGGCGATGTTGCCAGAGAGCTAAAAGGTGCGGCTGAACGGGACAAAAGACTTAGTACGGCACGTGCAAATCTTGACTGGAAAGTGCACCTGGCAGAATCGCTCGATTCAAAAACAGCAGAAAGTATGCACATAGAAGCCTGCAAGGAAATCGGGGTAGAGCAATTACCTTCCGCCGACTACTGCTCGATGTGCGGCAGAGACTGGTGCAGCGTCAGGATAAACAGGGAAATCCGCGATGCAATCAAACTGAGCGGCTCGACACGATAATCTTCAAATGCTGAATAAAAAATATAAATTTTTTTTGACCTTTGGCGAGATTCAATTAATATATTCATAAAAACTAAATGGGCTTTTCATACAGGAGAGTAAAATGATTAATAGTCCGACTCACGCACTGATTCGAAGAATACCTCGTTCATATCCGGATTACTACGCAAAGAAAAATATTAAAATCTCTTTCGGGCTTGCCGACAGGCAGCATGAGAAATATGTACAGGTGCTTCAAAGCGCAGGTCTGAAAATTTCATACATCCCGGCCGATGAGACCAAACCTGACTGCGTTTTCATCGAAGATACAGCCTTTATCTGGCAAAATCATACGCTTATAACCCACATGTGTTCTGAGCGCGAGGGCGAGCAAAAAGCTGTCGAGGAAACCTTAAGACATACCCATACAATAACACATATCCCATCAGTCGCAAGGCTCGAAGGCGGAGATATTCTGCATACCGAAAATGTTACTTATGTCGGATTATCAGCCAGGACGAATAATATGGGTGCCGAGTGCCTCAAGAATTTTCTAAAAAAGTTCGGCAGACCTGTCGTAAAAGTACCCGTCGAAAAATGCCTTCATTTAAAGAGCGGCATAACATATATCGGTGACAATACTTTAGTCGCTGTCCCGGACTGGTTCGATATGAATATTTTCGATGTTGAAAATATAATCTTCACCCAGGAAGGCGAGGAAAGAGCAGCCAACTGCATGAGAATTCCAAACCACCTGCTTGTACAGGAGCAATATCCGAAAACCGCTGAATTGCTCGAACATTTTGCCAAAGAAACAGGCCTCCAGCTACACCTGCTCGATACATCCGAATTCGCCAAAGCAGACGGCTCTCTAACCTGCCTGTCACTTTTATGGTAGAATTATGTCGATGTTTCTTATCCGCCAATTGTCTTGGTAATATGATCTGTAAAGTTTTACTGCTCGGCTTTAATTTCTTGTATATCTTCTTGAGTTTGCAGCAATTTTTCCTGTTCACCTGAAGCCTGGTATAACTTTTCCATTTCAGATAGAGATTTCCCTATGATAGTATGGCCTGTAATCTGCGACATATATACAAGCTCAGGATCACGATTAATCAATCTGCCTAATTCCAGTGTAGTTGCAAGATATTTCTCTGCTTTTTCATATTCCTTGTTGGAAACTGCTGTTTGAGTATCTTCCCATATCTTAAAACAGAGCTTTCTTATCAGGCTCGACATTTCGGAGATTTCCTGTGAAACCTTCTGTTGGTCTTCCTGTTTTAGCTGGACATATTCCTTTTCTTTCAGATAGAAAAAGTACATCTCTTTAGAGAAATTAAAAGGTCTTGTCCAATCTACACTCAAAAGAGTTTCGAGAGCTTTGTCTTGTTCGCCTTCGTTCCAGAGTTTAATGCTTTGCTCAATTTTGTTTGCTTCCGGCGTTGACTCGCCTTTTTGAACAGTTTCCTCCAGGGTATTTTGATATGCCATTGTATAGCCTTCAGGTATCTCCATACTGAAAAGTTTGGGATCAAGTTCTACGTCCAAATTAAATTTATCCAGTACCATAGATACAGCTTCCGAATTATTTTCGGGATTGTATAAAATAATCTCAACTCGGACTGGAGAACCAGTTTCGCTATTTGCCCAGACAATAATATCGCCTGAAAAATCTTCACCTTTCTGCTCAACTTTAAATCCTATTGCAGATTGTCCCTCAATTTCTTTTTCTTCAAGAACAGTCTCAGTACCATTCTGTAGGTTCCATAAGTTCTCGATAGGATTGAGAAGCATAGCAAACGGTCCGATGTCTTGCGATTTTTCACCAATCTCAGGGATATCTTTCAAATTCATTACGATTTTTTGTCCGTGAATAATCATTATTCTTTCACCTTTATTGAAATTTGAAATTGAAGTTATTCCGCCCCAAATTTCCGGCGTATCAATTCTCACAATCCCTGGTTGAAGCATCATGCACTTATTCGTACCCTGAACTTTTCCTTCATTAATAAATGTCATATCGAAAGTGTAACTTTTTCCATGAATTTGCTGTAATACATCACCGAAAGCAATATTTGTAAATGTGTCTGTGCCAGTGAAGATTTTTAATGCTATCGCGGCTATTCCTACGATAATAATACCAGCCGCGATTTTAAATATTCTGTTATCTATTATAATTTCTCCCAAAGATGGACTTGAGCTTGTGCGTTTGGAAATGTAAGCTGGTTCTGGTTCAGGCTCTATTTGCGGTGATGTTACTGAACTTACCAGTTTTTCGTGCAGACGCTCATGGTCGTTCTTAAAAATCTTGTATGCATTTTCTAATTGTTTTTCCAATGGCGTTTTCATTGGCCATCCTGACTTTCTTTAGATAACAATACTGCCAAGTTTTTCCTCGCTCTTTCGAGAACGCGATAGAATCCCGACCTTGAAAGACCCAATATTCTTCGTGCGTCGTCAACGGAATTTTCCTGAAGATAAAATATATGCAGAGCAAGCCTTTCCTGGGCGGGCAGCTCCCGGATTTTTTTGCGAAGCCGCTCCAGTTGCCCATCGTTCGACTGCTTAGCGGCTGCGTATGCTTCATTCAAACCTTCATGTTTTTTATGCGTTCGTGTTTTTTCACGCTGCCATTCCTTGCATCTTAACCTGGCTATCGCGACAATCCACCTGGCAAAAAGCTCAGGCTCGCGCAGCTTTTGGAGCTTCTCGAATGCCCGCATAAAAACATCCTGAGCCAAATCCTGCGCATCTGCAAGATTACCGGTCTTATCGAAGCAAACCGCCCTCACGAGCGGCCCATAGCGGTCGTATAGCTCTTCAAAAGCCGCTCTTTCGCCCTCGAAAACAGCTTCCACTAACATTTTATCACTCGGTATCGTCAACCCGGGATCCTCAAGTTTTTGAAATTCCATATATATAGTGACCGCAACAGGTGGTTTGTCTATCGAAATCTGAATTATTTTTAAAAACATGAATACATTTGTTTTGACTTTTTGGACTTTCTTAATTATGATAAATCAAGTGGTTTATATTTAGGAGATTATGGAAAATGAAAAAGGGAATCGTACTCATATCAGTCTTAATGTTATTTATTTTCCCTGCACTGGGAAATATAATTCCGGCACAAATAACATCTTCTCTTGTTTTGTCGATAGTTGATCCGAATGACAAGCCGACATTAAATGGTTACTATACGCCGTATATCAATACGGTAGAGCCGAATTCGCCCGGGTATAGCCTGCCTCTGGATTGGAGCGACATTGTGAACTTCCGTATGCTGTCTGATCTATCCGCCCCATCAAACACAAATTCATTAATTGTGCAAAACGGATTTGCCGTTATCGAGCATGGTTTCAGTTCATCCGGGTCTTTTTGCGAAGACATGGTTGAACCTTACAAATATTTAGTGGGCAAAGATATACCCCTGTTTCTTACAGCAGACACACTTTTGCATCTTTATCATATTCAATTCGATGAAACATTAAAAGATATCGAAGAGCGTGAATTCTGCGCGGATATAAATGATTTGACAAGTGCTTTATTGGCGGATGCTCTTGCATGTTATGAAATTTATTCAGATGACCTGAAAGAAACTGCTAAACGCAATGTTGCATATCTTTCTGTAGCACAAAAGCTGATTGATCCGAATTTTCAGATTCCTGAGCTTGTTAGTCGCCTTGTAACAGGTGAATTGTCAAAAATCGATGCTCATGAAGGATTCAATCCAAGCGACATATTCATATATGATGAAGATTACTCTCAATATGTTCCGAGAGGCCATTACACACGCAGCGAGCAGCTTAAACGGTATTTTAAAACGCTGATGTGGTATGGTAGGATATCCTTCCTTTTAAAAGGTTCTGATAATTGGGGACAGGATAGTTTTAACGAAGCTTTTATTAGTGTATATGATGCTAAAATTCAAACTATGCAGGCTGTTCTGCTTGCGAAGGCTATTGATACAGTTCAGGTCGGCCTGCGAACAGGACGTGACATTTGGGATCACTTGTATTCAGTAACTGCATTCTATGTCGGTCTGGCTGATGATTTGACACCTTATGAATATCTCGAAGCAGTGGATAGAATATTCGGCATTGATTTTGTGCCTACAGACCTTGAAGATCCAAATAAATTTCTTGAACTTAAAGTAGAGCTTGCTCTTATGCGTTCGCCAAAAATTTACGGAGGCACTGGTGAAATTTACATATGGCCTCCATATACAGAAGAATCGCTTAATGAAGTTCTTGAAAAAACAAAGGGCATGAGATTTATGGGACAGCGTTTTATTCCTGATTCATATATGTTCCAGAATCTCGTATTCCCACAGGTTTTGGATTATTCAGGTAATCCTGACCAAATACCTTTTACTTATTATCAGGGTTACAGAGATTACCCTCGCGGACTTGATGTAATGGCTGTTTTAGGCTCGCAGTATGCAAAAGATATATTAATAGAGGATGGTGATACAGATTATAACGACTATTGGGTACAGTTTGATAAATTACAGGCCGAATTCGATGCTATGGATGTTAATGACTGGAATCGAAATCTATACTGGGGCTGGCTATATGCACTAAAATCATTAACAACAGAATTTGGGCAAGGATACCCGAGCTTCATGCGCACGCAGGCCTGGCAGAGAAAAGAGCTGAACGCCGCGCTCGCGTCATGGACTGAACTGCGGCATGATACAATACTTTATGCAAAACAAAGTTATACGCCTGGAAGAGGCGGCGGCGACTCACCGCCTGAGCCTCCGCCCGGCTATGTTGAGCCTGTGCCGGAATTCTACGGAAGATTATTAGCTCTGACGCAAATGACAAAACAGGGATTATCTGATCTGAATGCTCTCTCAAGTGAAGCTCTAAGCAGAATTGAAAACTTTGAAAACATTCTCACGCGTTTGCTTGAAATAACCAATAAAGAACTATCAAACCAGCCGCTTTCCGAGGAAGATGATGCTTTTATTGCCGGATTTGCCGAAACTCTCGAAACGGCTGCGCTTGGTGTTGATGAGCAGGGAACAAAAACTACTCTCGTTGCTGATGTACATACAAACATCAACGAAGACGAAGGTATAGTAGTCGAAGAAGGCGTTGGTTATGTCGATTTAATTATCACAGCTTTTGCAACTCCTGATGGTTATATTTTCCTGGCCGCTGGACCTGTAATGTCATATTACGAGTTTAAACAACCTTTAGATGACAGACTGACCGATGAAGCATGGCGAGATATGCTGGCCTCACCTGATAAACCCGAAAAACCAGTTTGGTTTCAGTCATTAATGCCTTGAGCAGATTATTATTTCAATTAAATCTTTTGATGCTTTCAAGTTTACGCGCTCACTTCTATCATCTCTAAATTGACTTTCGCATAACAATCGAGTACAAATAGAGATTGTAAATAGTACAATTTGAAAGAAATGTTATGAATGTAATAGCATTAGATATTGGTAATTCGAATATTGTTATAGCTCTTTTTCTTGATAATAAGGAACAGTTTATTGAGACTGTAGCAGGGCAGGAGATGGAAAAACTCTCAGGCATCCTGAAATCGGCATGGGAGAAAATTCCCATTGCTAAAAGCTCGAAGGAAAAGAAACGGGATGGCGTTATCGTGGTAAGCAGTGTAAAACCTGCATGGACGGAAGAAATCGCGAAAATAGCGAAAGAAAACTTCGATGAGAAAATACGTGTTATCGGAAAAGACGTGCCACTGCCGATGAGTTTGTGGGTGGATGAGCCTGACAAAGTTGGGACTGACAGGGTAGTTTCGGCAGCCGCGGCTTATGATGTTATCGGAGATGCACTTGTCGTAGCTGATTTCGGAACTGCAGTAACTATCGACCTTGTAGATCAGAACGGTATTTTCCTTGGCGGCGTGATTTGTCCCGGTTTTGAAATCAGTGCCAAGGCGCTGCGGGATTATACCGCACAGCTTCCAAATATAAAAGTCACTAAGCCAAAAAGCCCATATGGCAAGAATACAGTCGATGCAATCAACTGTGGCCTGTATTATTCCATTATCGGGGCACTGCAGGAGCTCACACGACGTTATGCAGACGAGCTTGGCAGGTGGCCGCAAACGATAATTACAGGCTCAGGCGCGAAAACGATATTCACAGACTGTGATTTCGTGGATGATTATGTCCCCAACCTTGTTGTAAAAGGCGTCTTTCTTGCTTATAAAAAATATATAGAATCAATGCAGGAAGCTACTTAGTGATTGTTATGGATTGTTACGCGGCTGTTATGACAGGTAAGGGAACCGGTGCAATTTCGACTGTTCAGATTTTTGGTGAAAACTCTGGGTCTGTAATCGAAAGAATATTCAAGCCTGCTTCGGGAAAAAAAATGCGATTCGAGACCGGCCAGATATTGCTCGGCTCAATCAATGACGGCCAAAAAACAATAGACCAGGTGACAATAGGCTGCGAAGGACCATCCACATTCGCGATTCATTGCCATGGCAATCCCCTTATTGTAGAGATGATTGTGCAATTGCTTCAAAGGCATGGAGTTCAAATTTTAACTGACGAACAGCTTCAAATAAAAATACTCACGGCACAAGAGCAAACCGATGCAATTGCACTGGAAGCGGGAATTGTTCAGGCTCAGGCGAAAACTCTCGAAGGTACAAAAATTGTGTTGAACCAGGTCGATTTCGGCTTGAGCAAAGTGGTGCACGAATGGCTCAGTGACAAAAATAATATATCTCTGGACTCAATCAAAAAACAAGTTGACGAAATTATACAAAACAGCTCAATTGCAAAACTGATTATTTTCGGCTGCAAAACAATCCTTGCAGGTCCTCCCAATACAGGCAAAAGCACTCTGTTCAATTGCCTTGCCGGCAGACAAAAATCCATCGTCACCGACATAAGCGGCACGACGCGCGACTGGGTCACATCGCAATGCCAAATCGAGTCACTGTCACTCGAGCTGATTGACACAGCCGGACTGGATGAGAATTTATCCATTACCAGCGAGAGTATAGACAATGCCGCTCAAAAAAAGACCATCGAATTAATCAACCAGGCAGACCTGATTCTCCTTGTTCTCGATAACAATAAATATACTGAATTTGACTACGGAGTGTTTGAATACGTCTCGAATAAAAAAAACATTACAGTTCTAAACAAATCCGACCTCCCTGCAAAATTTAACACTGACAAACTGCCTGATTTTCTCTCAAATACAGTGCTAATAAGCGCAAAGGATCAAACAGACATAGAAAAATTGTTCTCAACAATTCGCCAAACCTGCAACGTAGCTAATTTTGACCCTCGAACTCCAGTTTGTTTCACAGGCAGACAGAAAAAACTGCTCCAAAAATTAAAACAATCCGTATCAAAACAACAAGCTTTCCAAATTGTAAAAAAGCTATTAGACGGGAAAATAGACATCTGATACGGCAATCTTACGTTGGAAATATATATAAAATCCTGCATTTGCAACTTGACATTTAGGAGTTATGATGTTATAATGCTGATATTAAGGTGATATTATGAAAACACATACGAAAAGAACCACGATTTACCTGGATTCTGATTTGCATCACGCGTTACGCATAAAAGCAGCAGAAACAGAAAACTCCATGTCGGAACTAGTTTCCGAAGCGATAAAATTGTCATTGGCAGAAGATGTGGCTGATATAGCATCTTTCCATAAGCGCAGAAAAGAGCCGAGTCTTTCATTCGACGATGTATTAAAAAGGCTCAAGGCAGATGGAAAAATATAAAATAACAATAAAAAAATCTGCCGCAAAAGAGCTGGAAGATATTCCAGGCAAAGACCTGCGGAAAGTAGTCAGGCGCATTCAATCACTTGCGAATAATCCAAGACCCCAGGGCAGTCAGAAGCTGTCCGGACAAAATCGCCTCCGAATCCGCCAGGGAGATTACAGGATAGTTTATTTCGTTAATGACAAAGATTGTATAGTCGATATTTTCAAAATCGGGCACAGGCGGGAAATTTATCGCAAATAAAAACCTCGTATGACAATTTAGGATAATGATAGTTGATAATTATTGTAGGATGGCTTATCTTAATTGCGGAAACGTTGAAATTTATTTCAGATTATACAAGGGGACATATTATATATAGAGAAATACTTGCGATATTAACAGTTATAGTAGCAATTATTATATGGTTACTTTTACCGGGCTATAAATCTTTCTTTACAGAAAAAAAGCATAATCATACTTCCATGTAACACGAACATTTTCATAAGGTACGCTTATATTAAATATAATCTGCAGTTTGTCGGCACCACTTGACAAAGTGGGAATTGTATGAGATAAATAAGAGTTTCTTATTACTTTATAGCTCGGAATATTTATATGGCACATAAAATTGTATTGAAAAAACAGCTTTCGGAAGATGTTTTCACTGCCGAGATAGAGGCACCGCTAATCGCGGTCGCGAGGCAACCGGGACAGTTTGTGATTATCAGTATAAATAACGATTATTCGGAGAGAATCCCGCTTACTATAGCAGGCGCAGACCCGAAAAAAGGAACTATTCAGCTCATCTGGCAAAGAGTGGGAAAAACAACTGCAGAGCTTTCCGACCTGAAAGTAGGCGATACTATTGCCAATGTAGCAGGCCCGCTTGGCAAAGCGACACAACTGAAAAAGTTTGGTATTGTAGTATGTGTCGGTGGAGGTATAGGGAACGCTCCATTGCTGCCAATAGCTAAAGCACTAAAGGAACATGGAAATACAATCATCAGCATACTCGGCGCCAGGAACAAATCGCTACTTATTCTTGAGAAAGAATTTGCAGAGATAAGCGATGAGCTGATTGTAACGACCGATGACGGCTCACACGGTCGGAAAGCATTAGTAACAGAGCCTTTGAAAGAAGTCTGCATGCGCAATCCTAAGCCCGACCAGGCTTATGCAATCGGGCCGGCGATTATGATGAAATTCTGCTGCCAGGTGACAAAGCAATTCGCTGTTCCAACGGAAGTGTCACTCAATACGATAATGGTTGACGGCACAGGCATGTGCGGCGGATGCAGAATCGAATATGACGGCAAGCCGAAATTTGTCTGCGTGGACGGTCCTGAATTTGACGGCCATAAAGTCAATTTCGATTTGATGATGAAAAGACTGAATGCTTACAAACCCGAAGAACAGAAACAGCACGAACAATATAAAGCTCATCGCTGTAAAATAGGTTTGGATAAGAAATAAAAATCCGGCTTGCTCCGGTTAGAATAACTTTTGGAACAATCCTTAAAATGACTGAAAGAGAACGAAAAGAGTTATTACAGGAACTTTTGGAAAAGCAAAAAACAGGCAAGCTCAAACCTGCCGACAGGTATAATATCCCTTTGCAGGAAATGCCCGAACAGGCTCCAGATATACGAAGGACAAACATCAACGAAGTCGCTACAGGCTACACTGAATTACAAGCGAGAATCGAAGCCTTGCGCTGCCTTCGCTGCAAAAACGCACCATGCGTCCAGGGATGTCCCGTAAAAATCAGGATAAAAGATTTCATTGAAGCTATTTCCGAAGGTGATTATAAAAAGTCGCTGTCTATAATAAAGGAAAATTCACTGCTTCCAGCAGTATGCGGCAGGGTATGTCCCCAGGAGAACCAGTGCCAGCTTACATGCACTGTGGGAAAAAAGTTCAAGGACCCGACAAAAGCAGTTTCCATCGGGCGACTGGAAAGATTTGTTGCGGACTTCGACTTCGTGACACAGGCTTCCAGCCCGCGCATTCATGGGCTGCCCGTTCTCCGTAGTAATACTACGAAGGATGAAGAAGCCCATAACACGGAGGAATCAACGCCGACTGTAGCGGCACCAACCGGAAAGAAAGTCGCAATAATAGGCTCTGGTCCCGGAGGTATTGTCGCAGCCGCTGATACGAGAAGAGCAGGCCACGATGTCACTCTATTCGAGGCTTTCCACAAACCGGGCGGCGTTATGGTTTACGGCATCCCGGAATTTCGTCTGCCCAAGGCAATCGTGCAAAAAGAAATCGACACACTCGCCAAAATGGGCGTTAAACTAAATTATAACTATGTTGTTGGTAAAACCAGAACAATTCAACAATTGATGAATGAAGACAGATTCGATGCAGTCTATATCGGAGTCGGCGCTGGACTACCGAATTTTATGGGTATCGAAGGCGAATCGCTCGTGGGTGTATTCAGCGCCAACGAATATCTAACTCGTGCCAATCTTATGAAGGCGTACAGCTATGGCTCAGGCGCCGATACCCCGATTGTACAGTCAAAGACAGTAGCAGTCGTCGGAGGCGGAAACGTTGCGATGGATGCGGCCAGAACTGCACTGCGTCTCGGCGCCGAAAAAGTTTACCTGATATATCGAAGAACTGAAAAAGAAATGCCAGCGCGAATAGAGGAAGTCCATCACGCGAAGCAGGAAGGAGTCGAATTCCATATTCTGCAAAGCCCGAAAAGAATAATCGGGGATGCGAACAGCAGCGTTACAGCAATCGAATGTCTCAAATACGAGCTTGGTGAGCCTGACGAATCAGGCAGAAGAAGACCTGTTGCGATAAAGGGGTCGGAATTTATTATCGAGCTTGATACTGTTATTATCGCAATCGGAAATACGCCTAATCCTCTTATCTCACAGACTATGCCGGAGCTTAAAATGACACGATGGGGAACAATTGTAGTCGATGAGCATACGATGGCAACTTCTGTTCCTGGTGTTTACGCAGGCGGTGACATCGTATCCGGCGCGGCGACTGTAATCCTCGCGATGGGACAGGGTAGAATCGCTGCAGCTTCGATAAACGGATACCTGGCCAACAAAAAATGATTTATTAATCGGTCAGTTCGAATTATTAACTGAACTTTTGCAAAACTCTTATTATTATGGCTGGAGGATGTCTTCGGTGCGGCCGTCTATGGAGATTATTACGTCTTTGACGGTTGAGAATTGTTCGAGGGTCTGGGTTATTTGTGCCCGGATAGCGCCGACACGGGCGGAGCCTGCTACCTGGAATTCAAGCTGATTGTTAAAATCGATTTTTGCTACGCCGTTAGCGATAGAGAGTTTTTGAATTTTTACTCCGGGATTTATACTGGTATAGAATCCCGATGCTTTTTCCTGCTCTGTCGGTCCTTTTAATAATTCATCCAGGGCGGCTCTTGCGACTGCCTGTGTTTTCGGGATAGTTCGCCGGGCGGGAAAAACTTTTTCACCCATAAAACCCGGGTCAAGCTCAGTATTGGTAAAAAAGACTTTCACTGTCATAGTTTCTGCTACAGTTTCTTTTTCAGCGAAAAGAAGGGGGATTCTTTTTTCCCTGTTGTTTTCGACAAGCTCGGAAGGATTATCATTTCGCAAAATTAAAGTGCCGCTCTTACCATAATCAGGTGTAAATTCCAGCTTTGCACTGAACGGGACAAAATCTTCAGTCATCCAGTCCGACTTCGCAGCCGCAATGCCTTTTGCAATAATACTGTTTCTCGAATCAGCCAGCATAAGTGGAAAACTCGCCTCGAAGAACCAAAACCCGCGAGCTTTTCCCTCGATAACAAGCGGACTGGTGATTTCCTGGTTTGGTAAAGGAGAAGTAACCTGAATCAAATCATCAAGCGGCCTATTTTCAAACGCTGACTTAACCTGAGCTGGTTTTACTTCGTTTGGAGCTGATAGCTCCGGCGTTGATGTACCTGGTGATGTTTCCGGCTGTTCTTTAAGATGACCAATAAAAACAAATGCGAGAAAACCAAGTATAAGTACGAGAATTAAAGCTACGATAGCAGTCGATTCAGTATTCATCAGGCAATCCTTCCAAAAACCAGCCGCCCTTCATAGCGGCACAACAGTTACAATGCCCAAGTAATTCTACACGATAAACAATTTAAATCAAGACGCTTGAAAAAACAATGGCCTCAGAATCACAATCTTTAATAAAATTAAAAATAATTTAAATAATATTAAAAATTCTCTTGCTTTAACATTATTAAAGTGTATATTAATAATATTAAAGTAAATAAAGGATTTCTTATGGAAAACAATATGCCGGAATGGGCAACAGGATTAAATGATGAAGACTGGCAGTTTATCAAGCGGCTGATTCTTGCTTCAGGCTCACTGAAGGATATTGCCCAACAATACGGCATTTCCTATCCGACCGTGAGAATAAGGCTAAATCGCCTTATCGAAAAGGTTCAGATTCTTGATTCTCAAAAGCCCAAGACGAAATTCCATCAATCAGTCAGGTTACTTGTCGCAGAAGGTAAGCTTGATATTTTAATAGCTAAACAACTAATTAAAGTTTTTGAGGAAAGTACCGAAAGGGAGGAATAAAAATGGAACAATGGTTCGATCAAAAAACAGCCGGATTAATAGGCGGAATAATCGGAACAGCTTTAGGTATAACCGGTGGCGTAATAGGAAGTTTAAGTGGAATTTGTGTTCAGAAAGGCTGGAAGAAACTTATATATACGATATACGCGTTAACGATAGCGGTATGTTGTATATTATCAATCATAGGTGTAGTTGCGTTAATATGCAAACAGCCGTACCACGTGTGGTATCCTTTCCTGCTTTCTGGTTTATTGGGAACGGTGCTTTTGTCTATCCTTTTTCCTGTTCTTCGTAAACGTTTCACAGAATGTGAATTAAGAAAAATGCAGGCGAAAGACCTTTAATATAAGGAGAAATATATTACGAGATTTTTAAATTGGGCTAAAACATGGGATGAGTCTCTGACATATGATGAGATTAGAAATAGAATTCGCAAGACTGAAATTCAATATTGGATATATTTAATAATTTCTGTATTAATTGCTTTTGGAGGACTTGGTACTTTCGAGCAGGCTACAGAAGGTGATATGAAACAAATTGGCTGGGGCTTATTTCTGATCGTTTTCGGTCTGGTCAACGTTGCCGTTGTAAAATTATGGGCGCACACAAAAATACTAACATACTTTATGATTTGGGAACGCAGGAAGTGGATCGAAGCAGAGATAAAAAAATCCGAAGCGGCTGACATTTAATTTTCTATGTTTTATTAAATTCAGTTTATTCAAGGCTGTGTAAAAATTAATTATTGAACTTTTGCTGCGATTGCATCAGGCAGGTACTGCAGGGATCATGCCAAGCAGGAACACCATAGTAAAGATACCGACTGTTTCAACAATACCCATCGCAATAAGCAGGAAAGCAAATCCTTTGCCGTCACTTTCACTCAAAGAACGAATGCCTGCTGCACCAATAAGTCCCTGCATCCATGTGGATATTATTTCGGCAGGACAAGCAGCAGGAATATGAAGCCGAACAGACCTACGGTCTCAACAATACCCATCGTAATAATAATAAAGATAAAACCTTTGCCTTCACCTTCAGAAATAGAGCGGCATCCTGCCGCACCGATCATACCCTGTACCCATGCACTGAACATTTCTGCCATCGCTCCGGCAATTCCGATACCCAATAAAGTACCTGGGTTATTCGTTATAGCTGTACCACCTCCTGAAACTAAAGGTGAAAGTCCAACCAGCATAAGAATAAATCCATATATAGTCTGTGATAGCGGCAAACCAGTCAGGATGATATATTTAAAATTCAAAGGTTTTCCGGCTTTTTCATCCTTTGCCCATGCACCGGCGGCCGCCTGTGCAGCAGCTCCGATTCCGAGCGCACTACCTATTGCCGCTCCGGCTAAAACGATTCCCATTGACAATTGACCTGCGAATTCCAAACTTGTCATAATTCTTTTTCTCCGATAGAAATATCTTTTTCCTTAGTGAAAGGCCGATATGCATAACCAGCCCATTGAACTCCCACATTATTTGAGAATTCCAACATATTTAATCGCACTCCATGTGCAAAGATAGCAATAGCGGCCAAAGCTATATTCAGTATGTGACCGAATAATACTATGGGGGCTCCTAAAAACCAGGTTGCTTTTGCTGCTACATCGGCACCGAGACCATTGAAAGAGGCTGCGATATAGAAGCTTGCAAGGCCCACCGCGAAAAGCCTTATATAACTCATGATGTCACTGAATGTGCCCAAAAGGGGAAGCATTGATGAGGCAAAACCGATCAATACTCTTTTAACCGGATTGCTCATTGGTGCAGCACACCAGCTAACCGCAATAAAACTAATGAGCAATATAATACTTATAAATCCTGGTATCTTGTCAGTTCCAATAAACATTAGATACCAGATAAGAATTAACATATCAATTAAGATTATCGACCATGCGAGTTCCGCATAAGCCCTTATATCCGGCAATAATTGAATTGCTTTATATAAATGTGCCATAACAAGATGCAGACATCCGATGATAAGAGACACCTGCATTATAAGGTTACGAGATTCGACCGCATCATCCCGCCATAGCGGGGCAAGTGCTTTCATTAACTTTGCCGCACCTGTTCGTCCGGAATCTGTTAGTA
>CAYSHS010000033.1:0-15686 GCA_964430845.1 uncultured Pirellulales bacterium
CCATAAATCTGGATGGACCCCTAAAAGGATTCTTAAGACTTGCTTTTGATAATGGTATTTTTCTTTCCACTTTGACTCCGAGCTTTTTGCAGAACTGCTCGAAATCTTTCAATGACAAACAATGTATATTTGTCGAGTTATACCACTTATATGGTAATTGTTTTGTAACCGGAGCTTTTCCTTCCAACAACAATTGTAATCTGCATCGCCAGTGAGCAAAGTTCGGAAAACTAACAATAACTTTCTTTCCAACACGCATCAATTCACTAAACACTATTTCTGTATTTTTTACTGTCTGAAGAGTTTGCGAGAGAATTATATAGTCATAGCTTTTTTCCGCGTAGTTTTCCAAGCCTTCTTCGATATCGTGCTGAATAATGGGAAGTCCCCTTCTTACACAATCCAGTACGAGCTTTTCATCCAGCTCTATTCCTTCTCCTTTTATATTTTTATCTGCGATAAGATTCGCAAGCAAAGCTCCGTCACCGCAGCCAATATCCAAAACTGAACTGTCTGGCTCTATCAGCGATTCTATTACTTCGTAATCTACACGGGAACATGGTGCAGGTTCTGTTTTTTTGTATTCAGGCTGATAAGCCGAATCTAAAAAACCTGAAATAAAGGAGCCAAGCGTCTCAGCTTCCAATAAAAAAGCATCATGACCATAAGGTGAGTTTATATCGCAAAAGGTCACATCTTTTCCGTTTGCAACCAATGCATTTACTATCGTTCTGGCCTGTTCAGGTGTAAAGAGCCAGTCACTTGAGAAACTAACAACGAGAAATCTGCATTTAGTTTTTGCGAAAGCTTCATTTAGCGAACTATGACCATTTTTTAAATCGTAATAATCCGCCGCTTTTGTTATATAGAGATAACTATTCGCGTCGAATCTTTCCACAAAACTCTGTCCCTGATAATCGAGATATGTTTCAACTGCAAATTCAGAATTTAAATCATAATTATAAGAACTGCTGTTTCTCAATTCTCGTCCAAATTTCTCACGCATTCCTTTCTCTGAAAGATACGTAATATGCCCAATCATTCTTGCAATAGCCAGGCCGTGATTCGGGCTGTTTTCATTATTATATTGCCCTCCCGAGAAATTTGGGTCTGCAAGTATTGCATTTCTGCCAACCGCGTCGAAGGCGATTGATTGCGCACCAAGATGTGTAGTTGTTGCGATGGGAATTGCTGCTTTTATAAAATCCGGATAGCATATTGTCCACTGCAATACCTGCATTCCCCCGATGGAGCCGCCAATTACTGCCAAAAGCTGTTTTATACCAAGCTTTTCGAGCAGCAGTTTTTGAACTTTAACCATGTCGGATATTGTGATTATTGGAAAATCCAGTCTGTAAGGTCTGCCTGTAGAGGGATTTTCCGAGCATGGGCCTGTAGTTCCGCTGCAGCCGCCTAAAAAGTTCGAGCATATTACAAAGTATTTATCTGTATCGATACTTTTGCCAGGCCCGACCATATTGTCCCACCAGCCTGGCTTTTTGTCATCGGGATTGTTTAAACCCGCAACATGCGCGTTTCCGCTGAGTGCATGACAAATCAAAATTGCATTATCCCCAGCTTCGCTGAGCTGACCGCAGGTTTCATAAGCCACGTCAATCGGAGCAAGAGTCTTACCGCAATCCAGTTTCAGCGGCCTGTCCTGCTCGACGACTCGTAAGGTCTGCGTCTGGATAATTCCAACCGAGTTTTTTTCGATAACTTTCATTCTTAATTCTTTGGTAATATCTCAACCATTCTATCAAGTGACTTTTTTGCCTTCTTACTGATATCATCAGGAACTGTGACACGATATTTGGAATTTTCAGCAGAAAAACTTTCCAAATCATCCAAAGCCCAAAGCACTTTTTCCATCGTTATTTTTTTCATATTGGGACAGATTGCCTTCGGGGCGGCAGGTACAAATTCTGCATCAGGATTTTCTTTTTTGAGCGTATGGATTATTCCTGTTTCAGTCGCAATGATAAATTTCCTTATTTTGCTTTTTTTTACAAATTTCAGCATTTGTCCCGTGCTAAGAATTTGGTCAGAAATAGCTTTTACCGGCTCAGTGCATTCAGGGTGTGTCATAACTATCGCACCGGGCAATTTTCCCTTTGCTTCTTTTACATCTTTTTCAGTTATTACAACATGCGAGGGACAATAACCGGGCCAGAGTATAAGGTCGCGTGAAGTTTTTTTCGCGGTGTATTGACCAAGGTTTTTATCCGGCACGAAAATTATTTTCTTATCAGCAGGCAGGGAATTTACAACCTCGACTGCATTTGCGCTTGTACAGCAATAATCGCTTTGGGCTTTAACTTCCGCAGAGCTGTTCACATAGCACACAACTAACGCTCCAGGATGCTTTTGTTTCAATTTTTTTAATTCTTCGCCGGTTATCATATCAGCCATCGGGCAGCCCGCATCTTTATCAGGTAACAGTACGACTTTGTCTGGCGATAGAATCGCCGCGGTCTCTGCCATAAACAAAACGCCGCAAAATACAATCACCTCTGCATCTGTTTTCGAGGCTGTTATACTCAAACCAAGAGAATCACCGGTAAAATCTGCTATATCCTGAATTTCACCCGGCTGATAATTATGAGCCAGAATAACAGCGTTGTGTTTTTGTTTTAGTTCTTCAATTTTTTCAAGTACAGTGTTCAAAATAATCTCCCGGTGTATCATGTTGCTTTGTCAGAGTTATTTTTGAAAATCAGCTCTGCATTCCGGGTAAGAACTGTTACACCCTGCGGCACAGATTCTTTTATCCAGACATTTCCGCCTATAACCGAATTTTTCCCTATTACAACATCCCCTAAAATCGTAGCTTCCGCGTAAATTGTAACGTTGTCCTCAATTGTCGGATGTCGTTTGTAACCTTTAATTATCTTGCCTCTCTCGTCTTTGGGAAAGCTCATAGCACCAAGTGTCGTACCCTGGTAAATTTTAACATTATTACCGATAATAGTAGTCTCACCAATAACAACGCCTGTCCCATGGTCGATAAAGAAATTCCTGCCGATTTTTGCGCCGGGGTGAATGTCGATTCCTGTTTTCGAATGTGCATACTCACTCATTATGCGCGGAATCAAAGGAACTTCTTTCAAGTACAGCTCATGCGCTACCCTGTAAGTCGCTATTGCTGTTATACATGGATAGCTCAGGACAATCTCTTCATAGGATTGCGCCGCCGGGTCGCCATCGAAAGCTGCACCGACATCACCTTTTAACAGTTCGCGAATCTCAGGCAAATCTTTCAATAAGTGTTTTGTTGCTTTTTCCGCCATAGTTCGGCAATTGCAGTCATCACAATTCTTTATCCTGCAGGAATATTTGAACGCACGTTCAGCCTGGTCGCAAAGCTCATCATATACATTACAAAGAATATCTCCGACAATAAAACTGATATTTGTCAATGATACAACTCTCCTGCCTGTATATCCGGGGAATAGTAATTCAGTCAGATGGTCGAGAATTTCCAGTATTTTTTCCCTTTCAGGCAGATTCGAGGCATCAATAAAATTTATTCCCGTATCGTCCCTGTAAGTATGGATGATTGTATCAACGATTTTTTTAACCTCACTGTTACCAAATTTATTATTTTCCATCTTAATGTCCTAACTTAAATTTGATATAGTAAAGGCTTGTTTTGTTTAGCCCTGTCCACCATATCCTGCAATGTGATTGATTCCAGCACCTCGACAATAGCTTTTTCAATATCTGTCCAGACTTCCCTGGTTACACAATTATTTGTTTTTGTGCAGTAATTTTGGTTTTCTACACATTCAACTGTAACTATTGGGCCTTCCAAACAATTAAAACACTCACTTAGTTTAATCTGATTCGGAGGTTTGGCAAGAAAATAGCCTCCTTTTGCACCACGTGAGCTGCACACAATCCCTGCTGATTTCAATAAAGACATAATCTGCTCGAGATATTTAATCGAGATATCCTGGTCTTTTGAAATAATTTTTAATTGTACAGGCGCAAGGCCGTAATTACTTGCTAATTCTACCACTGCACGTATTCCATATCTTGTTCTTGTTGATAATTTCATAATTTTATCCTTGTATTCCTATCGTATTGGTAGTATATTATACGAAAATAATTTAAATTGTTAATAAAAAAACATAATTTTTTTAAAAATATGTGTATTTGCAGGCAAATTTACTTAAAAATATAAGTAAAAAATGAAAAATGCTAATTCTAACAATAGTTTATGGAGGTCTCTAAAATGAATATCGCCAAAGATATGACAGAGTTGATAGGCAGGACACCGCTGGTCTTTCTCAACAAAGTCAGCAAAGACTGCAAAGCCAAAATAGCCGGAAAACTTGAATTTTTTAATCCGGCCAGTAATGTTAAAGACCGGATTGGTGTCAGCATGATATTAACCGCAGAAAAGGAAGGGAAAATTAAACCTGGAACTACAATTATCGAGCCTACAAGCGGCAATACAGGCATTGCACTTGCCTGGGTAGCCGCTACGAGGGGATATAAACTCATACTCACGATGCCTGAATCAATGTCAATAGAGCGCCGGAAAATGCTCAAATTCCTCGGAGCAGAGCTTGTTCTGACTCCAGCTCAGAACGGTATGACAGGTGCAGTTAATAAAGCTAAAGAATTAGCCGAAACAACTGAGAATTCCTTTATGCCGCAACAATTTATGAATCCGGCTAATCCTCAAATTCACAGGGAAACTACAGTAGAGGAAATCTGGTTGGATACCGAAGGGAAAATTGATATTTTTGTCTCAGGTGTAGGTACTGGCGGGACAATCACAGGCACAGGCGAAGTGCTCAAGTCACGAAAACCCGAGGTGCAGATAATAGCAGTCGAGCCAAAAGATTCACCTGTACTTTCAGGTGGAAAGCCTGGTCCTCACATGATTCAGGGAATCGGTGCCGGTTTCGTTCCTGACGTGTTAAACGTTCAGGTAATTGATGAAATCGTGCAAATAACAAATGACGAAGCATTCGATATGGCAAGACGTCTGGCAAAAGAAGAAGGCATTCTTGCAGGCATTTCATCAGGTGCGGCAGCAGCCGCCGCAGTAAAAATTGCTCAAAAACAAGAAAACACAGATAAACTCATTGTCGTATTACTGCCTGATACTGCTGAAAGATACATCAGTACTGCCTTATTCGATTAAAAAATAAATGACAGAACAACAATTTAACATTCGACTGCTGGACTCACCTATAAGTTCATGGGAGCTGATAAAAGGAAGCTCTAAGCAGATCGCTGTATTAATGAGCGGCGGCGTGGATAGCTCCGTCACTGCATGGCTTCTTAAGGAGCACAGATGGGACGTACTGGGTGTTACAATGATAATTCCTGTTTCCTGCGGAGCAGGAGACCGTGTTTGTTGCGGTGCTGATGCCGCATTCGTCTGTGATGAGCTTAAAATACCTCATAAATTAATCGATGTCACTGAACCATTCAAGGAATTGATAATAGATAATTTCGCAAAATCATACGCAAAAGGTGCTACACCAAATCCCTGTGTAGATTGCAATACTTTGCTGAAATTTTCATTAGTATGGGATTTTATCAGAGAGAATTTGGGTATAAATAATCTCGCTACAGGTCACTATTCAAGAATTACACAGAATGATAATAAAGTATATTTAGGCAGAGCAAAAGATAAAACTAAAGACCAGAGTTATTTTTTATATGGTATTTCGCCGGAAAGACTCGAGAAAATTTCTTTTCCTTTAGGCGAATTTACAAAAGAAGAAGTTCGTAATATCGCCTCTGAATTGAATTTAACAGTCTCGAAAAAAAGTGAGAGTATGGAATTATGTTTTGCAGGCCAGGGAGATTACAGGGCAGTTTTGAATTGTGATGAAATTGATCGCACCGGTGACATTATGGATATGCATGGCAACAAGATAGCAACACACAAAGGAATAGCCAATTATACTCTTGGCCAGAGACAGGGAATTGGATACGCCGGAGGCAAGCCGCTTTATGTCGTAAAAATTGACGCCGCAGCAAACACTATCGCTCTGGGTACAAGAGATGATATAAGCTCAAATATTATTCATGCAAACAATAATAATATTCTTATACAAGATGATTTTGTTTCTGGAAAAGAACTTTTTGGTAAAATACGCTCGTATGGTAATCCTTTGCCATGCAGACTTATTCTTGCGGATAATACTGATATGACAGTTGAGTTTGATAAGCCGCAATTCGCACCATGCCCAGGCCAGAGAATGGTTTTATATAATAGTGAGGAAAATATTGTTGCAGGTGGAACAATAATCTAATAATGTCAGGGTTTTAGTTTTGAATTTTAACAAGATACTAATCAAAAATGATACATTTGTGATTTTTTTATTGGGGGATGACAATGAAATGTAAACTTTCAGTACTTTTTATGATCTTACAAATAATTTTTCTGTGCAGTATTCCTGCTTTCTCACAACAGCCTGATGATGTAAATATTCCTGTTGAGCTTGAAGATTATCTCCGTATCGCAGCAATGCAAAACGCCGGACTTGAGACTGCTTTCGAGCAGTGGAAAGCCGCTTTGGAACAAGTCCCTCAGGCTAAAACGCTTCCTGACCCTAAATTTACATACAGTTACTTTATAAAAGAGATTGAGACAAGAACAGGTCCTCAAAGGCAAAGATTCAGTCTTGTTCAGACTTTTCCATGGTTTGGTGTTATCGAATCGAGGACTGATGCCGCATCAGCCAAAGCTAAAGCTGCTTATCAGAATTACGAAGCAATAAAGTTAGAGCTTTTTTATAATGTTAAAAACTCATTCTACGAATATGTTTACCTCAAGCAGGCAATTGATATTGCAAAACAAAATGTCGAGCTGCTGAAATATCTTGAAGAAGTTGCAAGAACGAGATACACCATTACTTCCGGCAGTCATCCTGATATTATCCGGGCGCAAATTGAGCTTGCTATCCTCGAAGACAAACTGACAAGTCTTGAAAAATTGCAGGAGCCGACTATTGCAGGACTGAATGCCATATTGAATCGAAAAATCAGCTCGCCTTTGCCATGGCCTGAAGAAAAGCAGCCTGATGTTGTGAAAATTGATAAGCAGATGCTGATAAATACTATGATATCTAATAACCCAAAACTTCGTGCGTTTGACTTTGATATCGCCTCTGCCAAGGCAGGTATAGAGCTTGCAAAAAAGCGATTCTATCCTGATTTCAGCATAGGGATAGACTGGATACAGACTGATGAAGCAAGAACTGCTGGTGTCAAGGACAGCGGCAAAGACCCGATTATTGCGATGCTCACAATTAATCTACCCATTTGGACAGATAGTTATAAGGCAGCAGAGCTTCAGGCAAGGATGCAAACCAGAGTCCTTTCAGCAAAAAAAGAACAAAGCCAAAATGACCTATTAGCGCAGTTCGAAAAAAATCTTTACGAATTCGAGGACTCTGCAAGAAAAATTTCTCTTTATGAAGATACTTTGATTCCGAGAGCACAAGAAATGCTGGATGCTTCGGAAACTGCCTATCAAGCAGGAACTGTGGATTTTCTCAGCCTGATAGATTCTCAAAGAACACTGCTTGAATTTAAGCTTTCTTATGAACGCCAGGTTACTAAGAATAAACAAAATCAGGCTGTATTGGAAATGCTCATCGGACAGGATTTTTAAGTGTACAAATGGAATGAAAAGATTGTCTGATAAGCTTTTATTTTCTTTGAAATTGTTTTTTTTAGAACACATTTCCTACAATAATAGTAGGAAATAAATAATTTATGGTGATCTTTATGGCAGGAAAGACTAAAAAATATTTATCTGGTGTTATAAAAAAAGGTATTGTAATTATATTTTTGATTGCGGCCTTTTGTTTAGGTTATAAACTGAACAGCACAATAAATAAGCCTGAAATTACTGAAGATAACAACCAATCAGGTATAACACAAAAACAAGATAAAACGATCTGGACATGTTCGATGCATCCACAGATTCGACAAGATGAACCCGGAAAATGTCCAATTTGCGGTATGGATTTAATTCCACTCAAACAAGAGGAGAACGAAGAAAATAAAATAGAATTTTCTGAAGCGGCTGTAAAACTAATGGAAATAGAAACATCACCTGTCGAAAGAAAATTCGTAACTGCTCACATTAGATTAAGCGGTAAAATCGACTATGACGAGACAAGAATAAAATATATCACATCATGGATTTCAGGACGAATAGACAGGCTCTTCGTTGATTATACAGGAATCAGAGTCAATAAAGACGACCACATGGTTTATATATACAGCCCGGAGCTTATCAGCGCCGAGGCGGAACTGCTGCAGGCGATAAAATCAATACAAAATATTAAACCTGAAAATATAAAGACCGATAGCCTGGAAAGTGTCAGCAAGTCCATACTTGCAACTCGTGACGCCGCAAGAGAAAAGCTGAGACTTCTTGGCTTGAAACAGGAGCAGATTACCGATATTGAAAAAAGTAGCGAACCAGTTGACCATATCACAATTTATTCTCCTATTGGCGGCGTGGTTATCGAGAAAAACGTTACAGAAGGGATGTATGTAGAAACCGGAACAAAAATTTATACTATAGCTGACTTATCACAGGTTTGGGTGAAACTCGATGCTTATGAATCTGATATGATGTGGATCAGGTACGGCCAGGAAGTCGAGTTCAGCACAGAAGCATACCCTGGTGAAATTTTCAAGGGAAGGATTAGTTTTATAGACCCGGTTCTCAATCCCAAAACACGCACAGTAAAACTCAGGGTAGATGTGGAAAATCCCGAAGGCAAACTAAAGCCTGAAATGTTTGTCAGGGCGACATTAAATTCTAAAATCGCCGAATCAGGCATGATTATGGACGAGTATATGGCAGGTAAATGGATATGCCCGATGCATCTTGATATTGTCAAGGATTCTCCGGGCACCTGTGACATATGCGGAATGGATTTGGTAAAAGCCGAGTCACTCGGATTCGCTTCAGCAGATGAAAAAGAAGCTCCCTTGGTTGTCCCTGCTTCTGCTGTTTTAATAACCGGCAAACGCGCAATTGTTTATTTGAAAGTTCCGGCCACAGAGAAGCCGACATACGAAGGACGTGAAATTATGCTTGGTCCCAGGGCAGATGATTATTATATTGTCGAGTCTGGTCTTAAAGAAGGTGACATCGTCGTAACAAACGGTAATTTCAAGATCGATTCTGAAATGCAGATTCGTGCCAAACCCAGTATGATGAGTCCCGAAGGAACAATGCGGGAACGTCAAAATAGCAATAATTAAATAATTGTAAAACGTTTATCAGAAAGGGTAGAAAAATGGAACATAAATTTAATAAATCACATTTGTTTATTATCCCGGTTTTATTAATAATTATGTCACTAATTCTTTCGAATGGCTGTAAAAAGTCTGAACCGGAACCAGGTTCAACAACATCAGTTTCAGGCAATAATATGACTCATTCTGAAACAGCTATGGAAGGTATGAAAGACATGCCGACAGAAATTGTAACAGCAGAAAACGGCCAGTCAATGTGCCCTGTTATGACAAAAAATCCCATAAACCCGGATATCTTTGTAGAATATCAGGGAAAGAAAGTCTATTTTTGCTGTGATGATTGTAAATCAGAATTTTTGAAAAACCCGGAAAAATACGTTGCAAAGCTGCCGCAATTTCAAAAACAGGAAAATTAAAATAACAAATGCTTACAGTAATATTTGCTTTTACGAGAACTATATTCTTGTAAGATTATGGATGAATCGATTAAACAAAAGATGTCAATAATAGACAAGATTATCCGTTTCTGTCTTGAAAATAAACTGGTAGTCGGGCTCTTGGTTATCTTGTTTGTGGGCTGTGGTTTGATGGTAGCTCCTTTTGACTGGGATTTGGGAGGATTACCGAGAAAACCTGTACCTGTCGATGCCATACCTGATATCGGAGAGAATCAGCAGATAGTATTCACCGAATGGATGGGGCGCTCTCCCCAGGATGTTGAGGACCAGGTGACGTATCCCCTTACTGTCTCGCTGCTCGGAGTTCCAGGCGTTAAAACAGTCCGGAGCTATTCATTCTTCGGTTTCTCGAGTATTTATGTAATTTTTAATGAAGATATTGATTTTTACTGGTCTCGAAGCAGAATTCTTGAAAAGCTAAATTCTCTCCCTGCGAATACACTCCCCGGTGGTGTCAAGCCTGCGCTGGGTCCCGATGCAACTGCTTTAGGCCAGGTATTCTGGTACACACTCGAAGGATACGATGAAAAAGGTAATCCAGCAGGAGGATGGGACAGCCAGGAGTTAAGAACTATACAGGACTGGCAGGTGCGATATGCACTATCAGGAGCCGAAGGAGTTAGTGAGGTAGCTTCGGTCGGTGGGAAAGAAAAAGAATACCAGGTAGATGTCGATCCTGACGCGATGCGTGCTTTTAATGCAGGCATCGATGAAATATACAAAGCTGTAAAAGCATCCAACATCGATGTCGGAGCAAGAACCATCGAAATAAATAAGGTTGAGTACGTTATTCGCGGACTGGGTTTTATTAAAAATATTTCTGACATTGAGAATACCGTTGTAAAAGTAAACGATAATGTCCCTGTATATATAAAAGACATTGCGGATGTTTCTTACGGTCCCGCTCTCAGGCGAGGTGCTCTCGATAAAGGGGGCGCCGAGGCGGTTGGCGGAGTTGTTGTAGTAAGGCATGGTTTCAATCCCCTCGAAGCTATTAAAAATGTAAAAAAGAAAATCGCGGAAATATCTCCCGGTCTTCCGAAAAAAACTCTTTCTGACGGTACAGTTTCACAAGTAAAGGTCGTTCCATTTTACGACAGGACAGGACTTATTTATGAAACTCTCGGGACACTTAATAATGCTTTGATTGAAGAGGTTCTCGTCACCATAATTGTTGTTATCGTCCTGGTATTTCATCTGAGAAGCTCCTTATTGATAAGTGCCCTTCTGCCGCTCGCTATCCTGATGAGTTTTATCGCAATGAAGCTCTTTAAAGTAGATGCAAATATCGTAGCCCTGTCAGGAATTGCGATTGCCATTGGAACGATGGTGGATATGGGCATAATAATATGTGAGAATATATTAAAACACCTTGAAAAAGCAAGCCCCGAAGAGAATAAGCTGGAAATCGTATATAGAGCGTCCAGTGAAGTTGGCAGTGCAGTTCTTACTGCTGTTTCAACAACTGTTGTAAGTTTCCTGCCTGTTTTTGCAATGACAGGAGCTGAAGGCAAACTTTTCAAGCCTCTTGCATATACAAAAACCTTCGCACTGATTGCTTCAGTGATTGTAGCATTAACAATAATCCCCCCTGCCGCTTATATCCTGTTCACAAAAAAAGATGCTGCCAAAAAATCTACTCAACATAACTTTATCTGGAAAAAGATTAAAAGCTCGATATCTTTTTTCGCTAATATCATAGCAATTATTTCAGTTGCCATATTACTTACAAATCACTGGATGCCAATAGGGATAACAAAGGGACTTATTAAAAATGCTCTCTTTGTTGGAATGCTTATTGGAGGTTTGTTAATATTCTTCAAGATTTTCCAGCAGCTCTATCCTCAAATATTAGCATGGTGTCTTAACCATAAAATGCTTTTCTTGTCCATCCCTTTACTAATTTTAATTATTGGCGGCATGATTTGGACTGGTTTTGAAAAAGTTTTATTTTTCACGCCGCAATCGTTGAGAAACAATAATCTTTGGGCGGCAGGAAACAGAATCTTCCCTGGACTGGGCAAGGAATTTATGCCTTCTCTGGATGAAGGCTCGTTTTTATACATGCCTACGACAATGCCGCACGCTTCGATAGAAGAATGTCTTGATATATTACAGAAACAGGACGCCGCCATTCAGTCAATCCCGGAAATAGAATCGGTAGTCGGCAAAATCGGCCGTGTTGACAGCCCTCTTGATCCGGCGCCGATATCGATGATTGAAACGATAATAAACTATAAATCAGAATATACTATCGATGAAAGTGGAAATCAAATCAGGCAATGGAGAGATAATATTAAAAGCCCTGATGACATTTGGGATGAAATTGTAAAAGCGGCTCAGATTCCCGGCACTACCAGCGCACCGAAGCTTCAGCCAATTGCGGCACGAATTGTAATGCTCCAAAGCGGCATGCGCGCACCGATGGGAATTAAAGTCAAAGGACCTGGTCTTAATACGATTGAGGATTTTGGTCTTAAACTTGAAAAATTGCTCAAGGAAGTTCCGTCGGTTAAGGAATCTGCTGTAATAGCAGACCGCATCGTAGGCAAGCCTTACCTTGAAATAAATATTAATCGCGAGGCTATAGCGCGATATGGAATAAGTATTGCCCTTGTTCAGGAAGTTATTGAAGTTGCGATAGGAGGTAAAAGTATTACAACAACAGTCGAGGGACGTGAGAGATATTCTGTAAGAGTAAGATATAAGCGAGAAGAAAGAGACCAGATTGAAAAGCTGGGTGAGATTTTGATTCCGTCATCAGATGGCTCACAGATACCGCTTATCCAATTGGCAGATATAAAATACGTTCGGGGGCCGCAGGCTATAAAAAGCGAAGATACGTTTCTTGTCGGATATGTGCTTTTCGATAAAAAAGAGGGCTTTGCAGAAGTTGACGTAGTCGAAAATTGCCGCAAGTATCTCAATGCTAAAATTAAAAGCGGCGAATTAACTATACCTGCCGGTGTAAGTTACAGCTTTGCAGGCAGTTATGAAAACCAGGTCAGGGCACAAAAAACACTTTCAATTGTGATCCCGCTTGCTCTTTTTATCATATTTATTATTTTGTATATGCAGTTCCGCTCGGTTCCAACGGGAATACTGGTTTTTTCAGGTATTTTTGTAGCCTGGGCCGGCGGTTTTTTAATGATATGGTTTTATGCCCAGCCGTGGTTTCTTGACTTCAATATTTTCGGAGTCAATATGCGTGAACTTTTCCAGGTGCATCCCGTAAATTTAAGCGTGGCCGTGTGGGTTGGCTTTTTAGCGCTTTTTGGAATCGCTTCGGATGATGGTGTTATTATGTGTACATATATAAAACAATCGTTCCAAAAAACAACGCCTGTTAGTATAGAGCAGACTCGTCAGTTGGTAATTGAAGCAGGTAAACGAAGGATAAGACCATGTCTTATGACGACTGCTACAACTATATTGGCGCTTATTCCCGTTCTGACATCGACCGGGCGAGGCTCGGACATTATGGTACCGATGGCGATTCCCTCTTTCGGCGGAATGACTATTCAGATACTTACAATGTTAATAGTACCGGTTTTATATTGCCGGTTGAAAGAATTTCAAATTAAGAAAGTATAACAATCACAGGTTACACTTATCACAAAAGGAGATAATAATATGACTGATGAAGCAAAACAAAATAATTCCTGGATTCCATTAGTTGTTGTTGCAGCTATTATTGTCGTTGGTATAATCGTTACAAGTATGAAAAACTCCTCAGTAGAAGAATATGTCAATGATTCAGGTAATATTGTAGTGCCTTCTGATAGCTCATTCTCAAAATGGATTGGAAAAGAAGCACCGGATTTTACCGTTACAGATATCGAAGGTAAAAAACACAGCCTTAGCGACTATCGAGGTAAAAATGTTATGGTCATTTTCTGGGCCACCTGGTGTCCACCCTGCAATGCGGAAATACCTCACCTGATTGAGCTTAGAAAAGAGATGAGCGAAGACAAGCTCGCTATGCTGGCGATATCGACTGAGGATGCTGAAACTGTGAAGAATTTCGTTAACTCCAGGAAAATGAATTATACTGTCGCTGTATTGGGAAATAGTTATCTACCAGGCCCGTTTGCTGATATAGAATATATTCCGACTTCTTTTTTTATAAATCCCGATGGCAGGATTAAAACCGTTGTGGTACAATCGCTGACTCTGGAACAAATAAAGGCTATTTTGGCAGCCACAACAACAGAGGAGCCGAAAACAACGATAAATGACAATAACGATTCATAACGGAAAAAAAATAATCAGAAATATCCTGGAAAGGTTATACAGCAGGTATAATCATAGAAATCTTATTAAGCCTGACCCCTTGCAGTTCGTTTATAATTATTCAGACCGCAGAAACATGGAAATTGCAGGTTTGCTCTCAGCCGCTCTTGCGTATGGGAGAGTCGAGCAAATTCAAAATAGCCTGACAAAACTTTTCGAACTTATCGGTGAAAATCCTTACGAATTCGTTCTGGATTTTAATAAAACAAAACGAAACAAACTGCAAAATTTCAAACATCGTTTCAATACTGGTAACGATATTGCAGATTTGCTCGAATTGCTGAAGAAAATTCTGAAAGAATATGGCAGTATAGAAAAATATTTTTTGCATGGATACGAAAATTCTCACGAGAACATTATTCCTGCATTATCAGCTTTCTGTGATTCGCTATTAAAAATCCATTCTTTAGAGAACAATAAAAAAATCAATCGCGGCCTGGAATACCTGCTTGTTTCACCTACAAGAGGAAGTGCCTGCAAAAGGATGAACCTGTTCCTGAGATGGATGGTCAGAGATGATGAGGTAGATACGGGAATTTGGAAATCAATCGATAAAGCAAAACTGATTGTACCGATAGATGTACACATGGGAAGATTATGCAGGTTTTTAGGTTTTCATAATAAAAATACAATTTCGCTAAAAACCGCAATAGAAATAACTCGGCATTTTGTAGAAATAGAACCGATTGATCCCGTAAAATACGACTTCGCTTTGAGCAGGATTGGAATTGTTGAAAACTGTACTGGTAAATATAATACTGTCTGCCAATCCTGTGAGCTTGATATGTTTTGCAGAAACCGATGATGTAACTCACAATTTAGAAGAATTCGTATGGCAGAGAAAAAGATAAAAATTTTATTTTTATGCACTGGAAACGCATGCAGGTCTCAGATTGCAGAAGGCTGGGCAAGGCATTTGAAAAGTGATATAATCGATGCTTACTCGGCTGGAATACGCCCTATCGGTGTCAGCTCAAGAGCGATAAAAGCAATGGCGGAAATCGGGATCGATATTTCAAATCATATATCCAAGCATATCGACGACCTGAAGGGCATCGATTTCGATTATGTAATAACCTTATGCGATAACGCAGCAGAAAATTGCCCTATTTTTCCCGGGAAAGCAAAGGTAATACACAAACCTTTCAAAGACCCATATTTTGCCACTGGAAGCGAAGAGCAGGTTATGGCAGAATTTCGAAAAGTCCGTGAGCAGATAAAGGAATTCATCGAAACGCTTCCCGAAAGCCTGGAAAATAAAAAAGAATAACATTAATGAAAAAAAATTAAAAAATAAATATATTTATTATTGACAGCATGGTTATATATGACTATATTAGTCTTATATAAATACTGAAGTTCAGCTTAAACGATTATGGATATAGTACGAAGAAACACAGATTATGCCCTGCGGGCGATGGTTAATCTGGCAAGCAATTATGACAAAGGGCTTGTATCGAGCAGAACTATCGCTTTGCAGGAAAAAGTGCCTTACCAGCTTGCCTGCAAGCTGATGCAGAAACTTCACAGGTCAAAGCTCGTAAAAAGCACTATGGGTCCCAAAGGCGGCTTTTCTTTAAGCAGAAAGCCTGAGAAGATTACTTTATTAGAGATTATCGGCGTTGTCCAGGAACCCTTGAGCCTGAATAGATGCTTACTGGCAAAGAGCAAATGTCCCAAAAT
>CAYSHS010000033.1:15696-17234 GCA_964430845.1 uncultured Pirellulales bacterium
AAAATGAAAAGCTGCACCATAAGACCTAAACTTGTCGAGCTTCAGGAATATATTGGAACTTATCTGAATAATATAACACTTGCGGAACTTGTGGAAAATAAATTAAATGAGAAAAGAGCAAAGTAGAAAATGAAAGGATTGTGAAATGACAGAGGAAAAAGACAAAGCAAGTGTATTACAGGCTTGCCTGGGGAAAAGCAGGAACCTTGTGAGTTTAATCGAATACGCGAAAGATTCGATTGTAAGCAAGACGATTCTTGACAAGAAAGCCGGAACAGTCACTTTATTTGCTTTCGATAAAGGTCAGAAATTGAGTGAGCACACATCACCGTATGATGCTGCTGTTCAAATTCTTGATGGAAAAGCTAAGATTATTATCGACGGAGAAGATAATGATATTTCATATGGTGAATTTATCATTATGCCTGCTGATAAGCCGCACTCTGTTACAGCAGATGAAAAATTCAAAATGCTCTTGATAATGATTCGCTCTAAAGATGAAAAATAACGGAGTATTAGAAATGCAAAGATGTCCCGGACAGGATCAGAGATTTTGGAAACCTGAAGATATTTTCGAGGTCAAGTGCCCTGCCTGCGGCAATCCTGTCGAATTCTTTAAGGACGAGCCGAAATTAAAATGCAGTAATTGCGGTAATTTAATAATAAATCCCAGAATTGCTCTTAGCTGTGCCAAATGGTGTAAATATGCGGAACAATGTTTAGGAGAAAATATGGATGTAACAACTTCTTTAAGCGATAAACTTATTGGCCAGATGAAAGATGTATTTGGTAGTGACACGAAACGAATAAATCATGCTCTTGCAGTTCTTGATTTTGCAGAACAAATTCAGGCAAAAGAAGGGGGTGATGCCCTGATTGTCAAAGCAGCGGCTATTTTACATGATATCGGTATCCGGCAGGCTGAACGAAAATACAACTCTAATGCAGGAAAATATCAGGAAATCGAGGGTCCGCCTATTGCTCTTGATTTACTTAACAAACATGAAATATCAACTAAAGCAATCGAGCATATATGTAAAATAATAGCGAATCATCACTCAGCTAAAAATATTGACACGTTAGAGTTCAGAATTATCTGGGATGCAGACAATATTGTGAATTTGAGCGATGATTCTGAATCATTCGGAAAAGAAAAAATTAAAAAAATTATCGAAAAAAGATTTAAAACAAAAACAGGTTATAAAATAGCTAATGAATTGTTTTGTTAAAAAGGAAATGAAAAAGTCTAAAAGAGAAAGGATGAATTATGTTTTGCTATCAATGTGAACAGACAGCAGGCGGAACGGGATGTACAAAAATCGGAGTATGCGGTAAGGACCCTGACATTCAGAGCTTGCAGGATACCCTTGTTTTTGGATTAAAAGGTATCGCTGCTTATGCGTACCATGCACGAGAACTGGGGAAAAAAGATGAAGAAGTCGATGCTTTCATGCACGAGGCATTGTTCTCGACATTAACTAATGTTGATTTTGACCTGAACCGCTATCTTGAGCTGGTTCTCAAAGCAGGCGAAATGA
>CAYSHS010000034.1:0-16935 GCA_964430845.1 uncultured Pirellulales bacterium
CTGTTCCTGTCTGACAGGCCCGACCTGTCGGATCAATCCAACTCTTCATCCTCACCTGATATAAGTGTTCAGAAATTAAGCTTGTCATATATGAGAATTGTTTATAATACGGAAAGTAAAAAAACTAATACAATAATATAAAAAGCTTCTGCAAAATTGGAGTTAGAATCAATGTCAGAAAAATATATGCACCACAATTCAGAATGCAGCAGTGAAGATCACGACAAGCACCTGTGTTATCTTATATCGCAGGGCTTTCATTTAAGCGATCCTGCCGCGTTTAATGCCTTAACAAGCAAACCCAAATACCAATGCAAACACTGCGGCAGAAAAGCCAATAGCGATAAAAACCTCTGCGTGCCGATGCCGGTGAATGGATAATTATCGTAAGTATTGAACTTTTGCAAAACTCCTGTAAGTAGTTAATTACTATAAAATTTACTTGAAAATTCTGTATTTATTTAGTAAATTACGAATATTGTTTTTTCAAGACTCGAACGATTAGCTGTGAATAACAGATAAAAGCTCGGGCGGTTAGCTCAGTTGGCTAGAGCGCCTGCTTTACACGCAGGAGGCCACAGGTTCAAGTCCTGTACCGCCCATTTTTCCTAACTTCTCCCAATCACAAAATTCCGCATTATATTTTTTGTGAAAAATATTTAAGATCTTGTAAAAAAAAATTGTAAATGTGTAAAGGAACTATTATAATTATATATTAAGATAATTAAGGCAGATTAAATTTTATATATTTGTTTGCGTAATTATAATTTAGTAGTTTATTTTATACATGTCCTGCCTTAACAGAGAAATTGTCCTTTTGTATTGATTTGCCAATTCTTGTTTTAAGAGTTGGTAGAGTGGTTTTCATTGGATTATTCCATGAAAGAGCCGGATTGTTACAAAGGAGTTTTCGGCATGTTTATTTGCAGGTCAAAACGAAGGCATCCTGACCTCGCAGAGTTGTTTTCTGTGCGCAAGTACCATTTCTGCAGTTCATTTCAAATTTTTAAACAAAGCAGTCCTATTGATACCGTATGTATTCTGCGGCAGCATAAGCCTCAGGTTATTATATTTTCATACATTTTTTAAGGGAAAGAAAAATGAAAGGATTAGCGAAAAACACGAAATTGTTTGCATGTGTGCTGCTTTTAATAGTAACGACATGCACGGCTATGGCTGGTTCGAGGGACGACCTCTGGACTCAGGTGTATAATGCACTTGGAACCAGCAGAGGACAAAATAGATTTCCACAGACTGCAATAGATTTTCTGGACCAGATTATTCCTTTGGCACTCGATGATCAAGCCTATGCGGAGGCTGTAAAGGCTATCTGCCTTAAAATCGTACTATATGGTGAAATTCAAGGTAATAAAGCAGAGGAAATGATTATACCGCTGGAAAATGAGATTCTTGATGCTCCCGAACCGATGAAACCTGTAATGGAGACAGTTCTCGCTAAATGGTATTGGCTTTATTTTCAGCAAAACAGTTACCGTTTTATTCAGCGAACTCAGACTGCCGAGCCACCGGGCGCGGATTTCACGACATGGGACCTGCCGCGTATTTTATCTGAGATTGACTCGCATTTTACCCTGGCTTTAGCTGCAGAGCAGGAATTGAAAGCCATTCCAATCGAGGAATATGACTTTCTATTGGAAAAAGGAACTGTTCCTGATACATATCGGCCTACTTTATATGATTTCCTGGTAAATGAAGCTCTGTCATTCTACACTTCGTCAATACAGGCAGGTACTGTGCCGATGGATGTATTCGAGTTTATGGCAGACAGCCCTATTTTTGCGCCAGTAGATGAGTTTCTTTCATGGCAGCCGGAGACAACCAACACCGATTCAGGAAAACTCAAAGCAATCTACCTGTACCAGGACCTTCTGCAATTTCATAAAAACGACACAGACAAAACAGCCTTTATTGATGCAGATTTGCACAGGCTTGAATTTGGTTATAACAACGCATTTGGAGCAGAAAAAGATGCTCTCTATATAGCGGCTTTAGAGCAATTTGCGAGCCAGTGGGCCGGAAATCAAATTGTCGCAAGGGCAATATATAACAGGGCTAAAGTCATTTGTGGACTGGGAGATTATGCCCAGGCACACACACTGGCCCAGCAGGGATGGAATTTATACCCTGATAGTATAGGAGGAAAATGGTGCTACAATTTAATTCGGCAAATCGAGGCAAAATCCGTCACCATCAAAACCGAACGGGTATGGAATGAACCATTACCTGATATTACAGTAGCTTATCGTAATGTAACTAAAGTGTACTTTAAAGCTATACCTTTTCCTTTAGAAGACTGGATACAAAATAGCTGGAGTTCTGTTAATTCTAATGAACTTGCAACTCTTCTTGAAATTACACCTTCACTTGAATGGAGCGAGGATTTACCCCCGACAACAGACTTTAAGTCTCGTACAGAGACATTATCTGCGCCGGACGGTCTTGATAAAGGTACATATTTTCTGATTGCAAGTCATGATCCTTCTTTTGAAAAAACTAATAACCAGGTAAGCGTGACACCTTTCTGTGTAAGCAATCTCGCATTTATTGTTCGCAGAAATAATTACGAAAAGATATTTGACGGATTTGTTCTTGACGCAAATAACGGCAAGCCTCTCGTGGGTGCAACTGTTACACGATGGGGACACAATAAAAATACTGGTTTATACGAACAAGTCGAGCAACGCTACACCGATGAAAATGGGCTATTCAATTTCACTAATATAGGCATTCTAAGCAGTTCTTTTAAATTTGTAGCGGAATACAACACAGACAAACTGGCAAGTGAAAATAGCTATTCATTTTCCTACTCTTTAAAAAATCCTTCTTATTACGGTGAACAGACTATATTCTTCACTGACAGATCACTTTATCGACCGGGACAAACTATACGCTATAAAGGGATTTGCATACAGAGAATGATAATGAGTGATAGGTTTCCCGATAGCTATAACACACTTCCTGGCCATCCAATTACTGTTATATTCAGAGATGTCGAAGGCCAGGAGATTGCGCAACAGCAGCATGTAAGCAACGACTATGGTTCTTTCAGCGGCAGCTTTATCGCACCAAGAGACAGACTAACGGGACAGATGTCACTTTCAACAAACAATGGAGTCATAGGAGGAATACCTACAGGTAATATATATTTCAATGTCGAAGAATACAAGCGGCCAAAGTTCCGCGCCGAGTTCTATCCCCCTACAGAATCTCCTCGTCTTAATAACGAAGTAAATGTACCAGGCAAAGCTACAGCTTTTACCGGTGCGGCTATAGGCGGAGCAAAAGTCACATGGCGGGTCGTGCGGCAGGTACGTTTTCCCGTATGGTGCTGGAGAGCGGCATATAGATATCCTTCGTTACCGGAACAGGCAGTTGCCTGCGGCACAACTATAACTGAGGCAGATGGCTCTTTTACGATTAAGTTCATCGCTAAGCCTGACATGTCTATTCTTGAAGAAGATGAGCCTGTATTCGAATATTATGTGTATGCAGATGTAACTGATACTACCGGAGAGACACGTTCGACAGAGCGAATTGTACATGCAGGATACACTGCGCTTCAGGCTGATATTCAGGCAGATGAATGGCAAACACCTGATAAAGCAGTAGAATTAACTATCACAACATTGTCTCTCGATGGTGATGGCGAATCCGCTCAAGGCACTGTAAAAATATTTTCACTTATTCAGCCTGAAAAGGTTATCCGTGCTCCACTTGGTTCCAGCTCATCACAAGAGGATGAATCAAATCCCGATACGTGGGAATTAAATAGCTTTATAAATCAATATTCATTCCAAACCAATACTCTTGGAATAATAGTATTGCCGATAACACTCGATGCAGGAATATATCGTGCGGTATTGAATACACAGGATCGTTTTGGAAAATCCATTTCAGCAGAGCTTACTATAAAAGTTGTCGATCCCGGAGCTGAGCATTTTAATATGAATTTACCAAACTGCTTAGCTTCTCCGAAATGGTCAGTCGAACCTGGTGAAATGTTCGAGGCTCTCTGGGCAACTGGATATGATACAGGAAGAGCTTATGTTGAGCTGGAATGCAGAGGTGAATTATTACGTGCATGGTGGACCGATCCTAATCGTACGCAGGAGCGTATACAACAAAATGTTATCGAAGATATGCGGGGCGGATTTACACTCCGTGTCACCTTTGTGCGGGAGAATCGCGCATACATAAACGAAAAAATTGTCGATGTCCCATGGACAAATAAACAGCTTGAAATACAATGGGAGCATTTTACATCATTGCTTGAGCCGGGGCAGGATGAAGTATGGACCGCGATAATCACCGGGCCGAATGTCACGAAAGCCGTAGCAGAAATGGTAGCCGGTATGTATGACGCTTCGCTCGATCTTTATCTCCAGCATGACTGGATACATGCTTTCTCAGGTTTTCGAAGCGAATCAAGCCGATTGACGAGTAGTTTTGAGAATAGTTTGCACTGGTTATCATCTGTTCTTAATGGCTGGAGTACAAGCTCCTTAAGTGCAAGCTTGACTTATCGCCATTTTCCTTATGAAATAATCCACCCTCAATTTCCTTACACATACAAAGGTGGGGATTATGCAGCTTCGGCAGGACGTGGAGGAGGTTCAGATAACTCAACAACTATAGAATCTGACCCAATACCTACACCAAACCTGGACAGCGTACCTGCACGCACGAATTTTGATGAGACGGCGTTCTTTTATCCTTACCTTATATCCGATAGCGAAGGAAAAGTCAGAATTGAGTTCACAATGCCTGAAACGCTTACCGAGTGGCGTTTCATGGGCTTTGCCCATGACAATCAGCTTCGCAGCGGCTATATATCAAGTACTACTGTTACTGCCAAAGACCTGATGGTTTCCCCGAATCCGCCGCGATTTGTCAGGGAAGGTGACATCATCGAATTTACTGTTAAGGTTACAAATCAGTCGGCGGCGCGACAGACCGGTACAGTGCGTCTTACATTATCAGATGCGTATAGCCTTGATTCCCGTGACCAGGAAGTGAATAATTTATCACCCGAACAAATTTTCGATGTGCCAAGCATGGAGTCACGCACTTATTCATGGCGGCTGAACATACACGATGACTGCGATTTTCTCATATATAAAGCGGTAGCGGCAACAACAAGGCTCAGTGACGGCGAAGAAGGCTACCTGCCTGTATTGAGCAGGCGGATTTTGGTAACCGAATCTTTGCCTTTGCCAATACGAGGTGCACAAACAAAAGAGTTCGAGTTCACCAGTCTTCTTAATTCAGACCAGTCGCAAACACTCCGCCATCAGAGTCTCACTGTTCAAATGGTTTCGCAGCCTGCGTGGTATGCGATAATGGCTTTGCCTTATCTCATGGAATATCCGTACAATTGCAGCGAGCAGATTTTCAACAGGCTCTATGCCAATTCGCTCGCTTCCTACATAGCCAACAGCAATCAGAATATACGTGATGTCTTCAACCAGTGGAAAGCTACGCCTGCATTAGACAGTCCGCTGGAGAAGAACGAAGACCTTAAGATGATTGCATTAGAGGAAACTCCCTGGGTTCAGCAGGCTTTAGATGAATCCCAGGCAAGAAAGAACGTGGGTATTCTCTTCGATGAGAACAGGCTGAATTCAGAAACTTCGCTCGCCTTGTTCAAGCTGCAACAAATGCAGTTAAGCAGCGGCTTATGGCCCTGGCTGCCGGATTGCAGGGGAAACGAGTACATTACGCTTTACATAGTCACAGGATTCGGCCGTCTGCGTCACTTAGGTGTTTCACAGGTAGATATTAGCTGCGCGATTAAAGCTCTTGATGCTCTTGATAAATGGATGGATGAAAAATATCAATGGATACTAAAGAACAGCGACCCAAATGAAAATCATCTTGGCTCGACGATAGCATTTTATCTCTATGGTCGCAGTTTCTTCCTTGCTGATAAGCCTGTAAGCGAACAATATCAGCCGGCTCTTGATTTCTGGCTCAACCAGGCGCGTACGTACTGGCTGTCACTGTTCCGCCAGTCTCAGGCTCATTTAGCAATTGCGCTCAAACGATTCGGAGACCTGACGACACCGCCTGGCATAATGCAGTCTATCAGGGAGCATAGTGTCACCGATGAGGAGCTTGGCATGTATTGGCGTGACACCGAGCGAAGCTGGTGGTGGTACCGCGCGCCGATCGAGACACAGGCATTAATGATTGAGGCATTTGACGAAGTTTCAGGCGATGCGCAGGCAGTCGAGGACTTGAGAGTCTGGCTGCTCAAACAAAAACAGACTCAGAATTGGGGAACCACGAAAGCTACTGCTGATACTATTTACGCATTATTGCTTCGAGGCGTCGATTATCTCGCATCTCATGCTCTGGTTGAAGTTGCGCTGGGAGGCGTCTGGGTCGACCCGGAAGATATCGAAGCGGGAACAGGATTTTACGAAGAGCGTTTTGTTAAAAATGAAATCGATCCCAACATGGGTCATATCACAGTCAAAAAAGTCGATGACGGCGTAAGCTGGGGAAGCGTGCACTGGCAGTATCTCGAGGATATGAGCAAAGTATTGCCTTATGATGGTACGCCGCTGCAACTGACGAAAAGCATATTCATCAAGAAAACAAATGAGCAGGGCCAGCTTGTTCTTTATCCAATTGAGGGACCAGTTTCAGTCGGCGATGAATTAGTCGTGCGAATCGAGCTGCGCGTTGACCGTGATATGGAATACGTCCATATGAAAGACCAGCGAGGAAGCGGCACAGAGCCTGTTGACGTTATCAGCGGCTATCGCTACCAGGACGGTCTCGCATATTATGAAAGCATTCGTGATACATCAACGAATTTCTTCATGGACTATCTGCCCAAAGGGACGTATGTTTTTGAGTACAGTACAAGAATCCAGCATAAGGGAAAATACCAGACTGGTATAGCGGCCATAGAATGTATGTACGCGCCCGAGTTCAACAGCCATTCGCAAAGTTACGAATTGGATGTTGAATAAGGATATTCCAAAATAAAAGGCATTAAAAAATATTTCAGTTGTTATTTTCTTTTGTATTATTAGGGTCCTGATTATTTTTTTCTTGAGCCTCTTGTTGCTGGCGTTTCATTTCCATGCTCAAAGCAAATATTACGCGTAAATTATTGCCTTCTTTACAGCCGCTTTCTTCGATTAGATTGAAAAATTTTTCCAAGTGCTCTTTGGAATTTTTCGGATCAATTAAAGAAAGCTTCAGCCTTGCGTGTGCCGCGAAGGGATATAGCTCCATCTCCTCGCAGCCTTCTGCAAATGCCTTATAACTTTCAGTGTCTCTCTTTTCGCCTGAATAAAACGGAATCACTTTCTCGAGTAAAATTTTCTGTTTATTGATAATATTCGGGTCGTTTCCCTGGTACGCTTTCCAGAAGAAAGGGTCTTTTTCCCTGCATATTTTATATGAATCGAGTGCTTTGACCATCAGATTTGGATCATTCTTGCTTTTACTTTCTATCATATATGATAAGCCCCTCTCGTAATAAAATAAGGCGCCGCCAGGATATTCGGCAATCGCGCGGTCATAAATTTTAATTGCTTTTTCGTATTGTCCCTCATCGTGTAATTTTATGCCTTCGCTTATTTCGTCGGCAAGCCTGATGTACAGCTTGTCCCTGATTTCCTTGAAACTGTTAAGCTCTTTCTTAATAGCTTCATCCACGTTTATACTGCCTAACAGAAAGCAGATATCGGAATAGGCGATTTCACCAAAAGTCGCGTCAAGATATGCGTTGGCATATAAAACAGATGAGTCTCTCGGAGTTTTTTCCATCGCCGCACGCCAGTAGTTCACATTTTCCCATGTTATTTTCGGAATATCCTTCTCGCTAAAACTATTCGAATCGAATGCGCCCTGCAGTGCCAAAGCCAAATTGACGGAGCCTGTAAGGCTTTTATTATCTTTCAGCTTATCTACGTATTCAGAAAGCCTTTCCCGGCTGAGTTTTTCTATGGATTGAAGTTCCTCATATTCTGCAAATACATTTGTGCTGAACAAACACAATACCGAAAAAAATACAAATTTTCTCATTGCCATTCCTCGAATAAAAAGTGCCTAAAATGAGCTAAAGTTGCTCATTTCAACTTTAGAGACTTTTAACATTATCATATTGTTACACACTTCTTAATGCCTAATTTTCGTTTACTTCACGGACTCCAGGATTATAATATAATTGTTAACTTTAAGGAAAAGAATTATATTCTTCAAACACTATTTTGGCCCTTGGATCGAACGATTTCAGGGTTCAAAATAGCCTGTTATTACGATTGAAACGAACTATAAAGCTAATTTGCCGTATTTATGATAAAGTTGTATAATGATTTAAGTAACATATGACGGACTATTTTGAGAGACAGTGATATGAACCTTCATAACGAAACGATATTGGGCAAGACAAATCGGAGGAAGATACATTCTTTTGTCCTTATGCTATTATGCTTTTATGCTCTTGTATTACTGTTTACGTGCGTATATTCCGGCTCGGCTTGTGGGCAAACGGAGGGTAATACCGGTATGAAGAAAATTCCCTCTCCATCTTCCGAGATAGATTTGAAGGACATTGCCTACAAAATCGTTTATGAGAGTTACCGCAAAACTGATGGCAGGGAGAACTGGGAAATAATTATGAACGATGCCAATGACTCCAATCAGGTTAATCTGACTAAGACGCCTAACCTGGATGAAATGTATCCCCACGTTTCTCCAGACGGCACAAAGATATGCTTCGTAGTCGATGAAGGCACAAACAGGAGAAATAAAGTCAGAAGTGTTTATTATATGAATATTGATGGAACCGAACGGGTCGAGGTTGCTCGAAACGCAAGGCAGCCCTGCTGGAGTCCTGACGGGAAAAAAATCGCTTATCTCCGGGGTGAGTTCCTAAGCTACAACCAAAGTGAGTATGCGACCGCAGGTTTGGTTTTTTATGATTTGGAAACTCATCAGCACCAGCCCCATCCCAATCCGAACCTGGTTCATATGTATGCGATTTGCTGGTCTCCTGACGGAAACTGGTTTCTCGGTGTTGTGAAAGGAAATTCACAGTACAGCGATGCAATCCTTGCTTTCCAGGCGTATGGTATGGAAGTATTCGACCTTGGAAGATGGGGTGTAAAAGGATGCAGACCTGATTTCAGCAGAGATGGAAAGCAGATTACCTGGGGCGAAACCGACTGGGATTTGTGCGTGGGTGATTTCAACATCGGGCCTCAGGGACCTGTAGTGAGCAATATCCGCCAGTTTGTGAATTGCAGGCAAACCTCGAAAGTTTACCACGTTGATTTTTCGCCGGACAGCAGGTATATAATCTTCAGCTACGGCCCTTCAAAGGGCGGCCAGCAGGTTGGAGGCATGGCTAAAGACTGGGATATATGTATCGCAGATATGACGGGAAAATGGTATAAGATTACAAATGACGGCAATCAAAACAAGGAACCCGACTGGGTGCCCGTTCTGGATTCCGAAAAAAACAAAGCCACAGGAGAAAAAAAATAAGAACACATCTTAAGTGCCTAAAGTTTAAAGTGTCTAAAATTGAAATAAGGAATATTTTTTTAAGTTTTTATATACCAACTTTAGTTCACTTTAGACACATTGGAACACTTTAGGCACTCTATAATCCTTGACTTTCCGAAAGATATAATCCAAAATACGATAATTTATTCTCTTTAGTGATACAGTTATATTACAAGAGGCGTGAAAAAATGATGAAAAATATTATAATTTGTTTTGCAGTGTTTTTGTGGTTCATTACTGCGAACAGGATACTTTATAGCCAGCAATTGCCAGATGAGAATAATATTTCATTGTGGCCTTCGGATTCTTCGGCGATAAATCTCAAAGATGTTCCCTACAAGATTGTTCATGAAAGCTACCTTGAGACCGAGAGCAGAAGTAACTGGGAGCTGTTCATCATGAACGCTGACGGCTCCAACAGTGTCAACCTGACCAAAACTCCCGATCTTGATGAAATGTATCCCCATGTTTCACCTGACGGCAGCAGGATTTGTTTCGTAGTAGATAAAGGATCAAATCGAAGAAACAGGGTCAGAAGCGTTTATTATATGAATATCGACGGAACCGGCCGAGTCGAAGTCGCAAGAAACGCGCGCCAGCCGTGCTGGAGTCCTGATAGTAAAACTATCGCGTACCTTAAAGGCGAATATGATACGTACAGCACAAGAGAATACGCGACATCAGAACTTTATTTATATAACATAGAGACTAAAGAGACCAAGCCTCATCCGAATAAAAATCTGCATCATGTTTATGCCATCTGCTGGGCACCTAATGGAAAATGGTTTCTCGGTGTGACACAGGGACATATGGAATACAGTGATACCATATTCGCGTTTGAAGCAAACGGGCAGGGCGTTTTTGACCTTGAGCCGTTCGGTGTTTTCGGGTGCAGACCTGATCTGCGTTATGACGGGAAAAAAGTAGCATGGGGCGCTACTGACTGGGATTTATGTATCGCTGATATCGACCTCGACTCCAATACTCCGACAGTTGAAAATGTCCAACAAATTGTAAAGTGCCCGACCGATTATAAAGTTTATCATGTGGACTGGTCACCGGATGGAAAGTATATCGCTTTCAGTTACGGTTCTTTCGATGGCGCCCAGCAGGTTGGAGGCTTTGCAGAGGGCTGGGACATTTGTGTTACCGATTTGTCAGGTAAATGGGTCAAAGTTACAAAAGATGGAAATCATAATAAAGAGCCGGACTGGATTCCGATCCCGCCAAAAACAGATATATCCAAGGAGTTGGAGGATGACATAGCCAGCGCAAATATGTTAAGAAAACGATGGATAAGCGATTTAATTACAAAACAGTAATATTTTTTTTATTGATAGTTTTGCTGCTTGTTTTTTCAGGCTGCCGCAGGGTCGAAGAGCCTGCAAAAATGCCTGAATCTATAACTACTCAGACAGGCGTCGAAATGGTTGTAATCCCCGCAGGATGGTTTCAAATGGGAAGCAATAAAGGTGAATCCGATGAAACACCTTCGCATAAAGTATGGATCAGCTCTTTTATGATAGATAAATACGAGGTGCCCCAGGAAGAATTTCGCAAGCACCAGATTTCCGATCCGTCTCACTTCAAAAATCCGAAAAATCCGTTGAATCAGATGAACTGGACTGATGCGGCTATGTATTGCAACGACCGCTCATACGCTGAAGGTCTCGAAGAATGTTACGATGAAAAAACATGGGATTGTAATTTTCAGGCCGATGGCTACAGGCTGCCAACTGAAGCGGAATGGGAATATGCCTGCCGGGCAGGCACGCAAACTGAGTACAGTTTTGGGAATAACCAAAACAAATTAGGTTCTTTCGCATGGTATGAAGGCAACTCATCACAGAAAGCACACCAGACAGGACAAAAGCAACCGAGTCCATGGGGACTTTATGATATGCATGGCAACATTGCGGAATGGTGCAATGACTGGTATTCGAGCGACTATTACAAAAACAGTCCTGACCATAATCCAAAAGGACCTGCAAAAGGAAAAGAGAGAGTCGTACGGGGAGGCTCATGGAGCTCTACCGCACAAAGCTGCCGCTCTGCATATCGAGCGAGTGACCCGTCTCTCGATGATACATGTTTGTCGAGTAATACTATTGGATTCAGATGCGTAAGAAACGTACCGTCTGAAAAAAAGTCTAACGCGGAGGAGCAAAATATGGCAGGGACGAATGATCCAAACAGGCAAGCCAAAACAGGATTTCTTTTCGATGAGATTTTTCTCGAACACAAAACAACTCCCGACCATCCGGAAAAACCTCAAAGACTTGTCGCGATAATCGACAACCTGAAAGAAAAGAATCTATATTCAAAACTCGTACAAGTACCTGTCCTGCCGGCTGACATAAATTATCTACTCAAAGTTCATACAAAAGAATATATCGAGCATGTAAAACAAGTATGCCAAAATGGTGAAGGCTACCTGGATTCCATGGACACTCCTGTATCGGAAAAATCTTACGAAGCAGCTCTCATGGCGGCTGGTGCAGTAACATCTGCCATTGACGCTGTAATGGAAGGAAAAATCGGAAACGCGTTTTGTGCAGTACGTCCGCCGGGTCATCACGCTGAAAAAGACAGGGCATTTGGATTTTGCATTTTTAACAATATTGCAATCGGAGCGAAGTATATTCAGGATAAATACAAACTCCGAAAAATACTTATAGTCGATTGGGATGTCCATCACGGCAACGGGACACAACACACCTTTTATAATGATCCTGATATTTTATATTTCAGTGTTCATCAATATCCTTTTTATCCTTATTCAGGAGAAGAATCTGAAAAAGGCGAAGGCAAAGGACTGAATTTCACAATTAATTGTCCATTACCTGCCGGTTCAACAGATATTGATTATATAGAGATTTTTGAAAACAAGCTCAAACCAGCCGCTCTTTCTTTTTCACCGGACTTTGTGCTTATTTCCGCAGGATTTGATTCGCATAAAAACGACCTGCTCGGAGGAATGAAAGTAACAGAGCAGGGTTATTCGCAAATGACCAGGATCGTGAAGGAGATTGCTCAGAAATGCTGTAAGTCAAGGATTGTTTCCATTCTTGAAGGAGGTTATAATTTGCAGGATTTGGCTAATTCTGTTGAAGCACACATTCGAGTATTAATGGAATAGAAGGTCACTAAATGTTATTTCAAACATGGGTATTTCTACTATTCTTTCTTGTTGTGTACCTGGTTTACCTGTTGCTTAAAAGAACCAGAGCTGGTATGTTATGGCTTCTGGTTTCTTCTTACTTTTTCTACGGCTGGCTTAATCCTCTCTATGTTATCCTGATTTTGTATGCGACTTCTTTTGATTTTATCATATCTGCACAAATGGAAAAGAGCCGCAGGCGAAAATTGTGGCTAACAGTTAGCATTGCAAATAGTCTTGTATTGCTGAGTTTTTTCAAATATTCAGATTTTATTGTAAACAACCTGAATAACCTTTTAACAAATCTGCATATTCCTTTTAAAATTATGTCACCTGGAATAGTTCTTCCTATCGGATTATCATTCTACCTGTTTCAATCGATGGGTTATATGATTGATTGCTACAGAGGGAATATAGAAAGAGAAAAAAGCTTTGTGAGATATGCCGCTTTTGTGGCGTTTTTCCCCCGCTTGCTGGCTGGCCCCATAGAAAGAGCCGGAAATTTTTTGCCGCAGTTACACAACTTGCCTACTATCACAAGCCGTGACATAAGTGATGGGCTTTCACTTTTTGTTGTCGGATTATTCAAAAAAATAGCTATTGCAGATTACCTTGCTTTGTATGCCGATAAAGTGTATAGCCATCCCGACCAATTTCAAGCACCTGCTTTGCTGCTTGCTACATTCCTTTTCTGCTGGCAGATTTATTTCGATTTTAGCGGCTATACCGACATGGCGCGTGGCGTAGCGAGACTTTTGGGTTTTAAACTTATGCTTAATTTTAATAATCCTTATCTTGCGACCAGTCTCGGTGATTTCTGGAACAGGTGGCACATTAGCCTTTCTTCATGGTTCAAGGATTACCTTTATATCCCACTTGGAGGTAACAGGCACGGCAAATTCAACACATATAAAAATATGTTTATAACAATGGTAATTTCAGGCCTCTGGCACGGAGCAGCGTGGACTTTTGTTATTTGGGGAGTTGTTCATGCTGTAGGAAGATTTGCAACGCGGGAACTGGAGAGAACTGATTTTTATGTAAATAAAGTTCCTAAGATATTCAAGCAGGCTTTCGTTTTCACATTTGTCGGATTTGCGTGGATTTTCTTTCGCGCATCGAATATCAGTGACGCATGGCTGATTGTTTCGAGAATTTTCACTTCTGGATTTTCTAATCCTTATTGTCCCATGCTTGCGATACTTATGATTCTTGCAGTCTGGTTATACCAGTTTATGTATGAATCCGGCTTTCGGAAAGTATTTGAATTCAAAGGCGTGTACGTGACAATGGTTATATTAATGATTTTATATTTATCAGTTTTTTCGCCTTCGCGGGAAAATTATTTTATATATTTACAATTTTAAAATGAAATCAAGCAGTACAAAAAATACTGAAATATCTTTTAGCTCGAATGGAGTTCGCTTAAACATTCGACAATGGATTTTTGTCGCAGTTTTTTGTACAGCCGCGATTATAGCTTTACCTTCCGTATGGAAGATGATTGAGAAATTCTCGCCGGGTGAAGATTACCGATTGCCATATCAGCTTGGCAGTGATTACTGGCTTTATGAACGTTACTGCAATCTCGCATGCTCGAAATATGAGACTGTTATATTAGGCGATTCAGTCGTTTGGGGACATTATGTTCCCAAAAACCAGACTCTTTCGCATTATCTAAACGAGTTAACAGGTCAAAACAAATTTGCAAATTTAGGTGTTGATGGCATGCACCCGGCTGCTCTTGAAGGTTTAGTGCGATATTACGGGAAAAATATAAAAAATAAAAACGTCATTCTGCATCTAAATCTCCTGTGGCTAAGCTCGCCAAAACATGATTTGCAGACTGACAAAGAATTCCGTTTCAATCATCCGAAGCTTGTATCTCAATTTAAAACGAAAATTCCATGTTATATGGCGCCGCTCTCCTCAAGACTTTCCATTGCTTTAGAGCGTTACTTTACTTTTCCGGCCTGGACTTCACATTTGAATATCAATTATTTTCAAAATACGAACATGCCCGCATGGACTTTGGATAATCCATATAAAAATCCGCTTTGCAGTATAAACTCAAATTTTTTCAATGAGGATACTTACCAAAAAAATGAAAATATCGATTCTTCAGAAAACAAAACATCAGCCGGAGATTTTCAGTGGGTACAGGCTGAAACTTCTTTGCAATGGAAATTCTTCAGAAACTCTATAAGGCTCCTTCAAAAAAGGAAGAATAAAATACTTGTATTAATCGGGCCTTTTAACGAGAATATGCTTTCGGGAGAAAGCCTGGACAATTATTTTATACTTAAAAGCGAAATCGAAAAATGGTTTCGGCAAAACAATATTGCATATTTTGCACCTCCTTCACTGCCTGCAGAACTCTATAACGACGCCAGTCATCCCACAGCAGATGGCTATGAAATGCTTGCGGAAGAGCTTGTTAAGAGCAAAAAACTTAATTGAGTATATAGACAAAATAACAAAACCCTATCATAATATTTAAGTCGTAGCATGGGCTTCCAGCTCATGCCCGCACGGGCAAGATGCCCGTGTTATATTCTTCGTAACAAAATTGAAGGAAGCATACAAATGAAACATATATTCTTATCTATGTTAATATTATGTGCATCACTTTTTATGGGCTGCAGCAGTAAACAGGCAGGTTCTAATAATGCAGATAATTCAAGCAAACTCAATTTAAAAGCAGGCGACAGCTTCATTATCAGGTTGGAATCGAATCCAACTACAGGTTATTCCTGGAGCCTTGCAGAACCACTTTCAGAAATTCTGCAAAAAGTCAGTAAAGTATATGAGCCTTATAAAACAGATCGAAATGTTGTCGGCTCGGGCGGAACTGAAGTTTGGACTTTCAAAGCCGTCTCGAAGGGCAATGTAACACTAATTTTCCAATATGCCAGAGCATGGGAAAAAGACGTTCCGCCAATCAAAAAAGAGATTTATCAAATTACAGTTGAATGAGCTTTGAATAGTCTTTTTTCATTCATAATGAGAGTTTTGTACTTGTACTTTCAACTGTATTTGATATTATTGGACATTAATGTTTGAGTGGACAGAAGTGGGAATTATGTCATTTGATATTGCTATTTGTTTAATATTAAATAATGCCGGGATATGTTCTCACAGATTTTATTCATTTAAGCCCAGAACGTCAGCCATAGAGTATAAGGCGGGGGTTTTGCCGACTATCCATTTGGCGGCCCGAATGGCGCCGCGAATGAATGTGTCGCGGCTATGGGCAGTGTGATTGAGCGTGAAAGTCTCGCCCAGGCAGCAGAAAATGACCGAATGAATGCCTGTAATATCGCCTGCCCGGATAGCGTGCATACCGATTTCACCTTTTTTTCGCAGTGCGTCCTTGCCCGACCTGCCGTGAACAAGAGAACCAGGGTAATCCCGCTCAGTAGCTTCGCAGATATTTTCGGCGATAGTCAGGGCGCTGCCGCTCGGAGCATCCTTTTTGAAGCGGTGGTGCTGCTCGATTATCTCGATATCGTAGTCATCCCCCAGCATTGCGGCGACTTTACCGGCTAAGGCGAACAGCACATTCATTCCCACGCTCATATTTGTAGTGTAGAGAACCGGGATGTTTTTAGAGGCATTTTTGATTTTTTCTTTCTGCTCGCTGCTCAGACCTGTAGTACCTGAGACCAGAGAAATGCCGTTTTCAGTGCAAAAATCAACGGTTTTGTCAATTGCGTCGGGCAAAGAAAAATCAACTACAACATCTGCTTCAACAGACGGGAAGGTATCAGTTACCATTATCTCAAGAGAACGAGTTCCGGCTGCAATACCGGCATCTCTGCCAAAATCAGGAATGCTCAATGAATCGACCGCACCGACAATATCAAAATCACCGGACTCGATGGCAAGTGCAATAAAGCGTTTACCCATCCTGCCTGCAGCGCCTACTATCATTACTTTTGTACTCATATTTATACCTTGATTATTGAATGTTTGCTTATTCTAATATATATTATATTTGTTTTATTGGCTGTGAGTATAATTTAAAAAAGAATCCAAGACAAGGAATAGAAATGAATTTTACCCAATATTTTCTTTATACAAAAAATCGGTCGGATCGCTCGTGTATAAAAGAAGAATGGATTCAGAATGCCATAGATAACCCAATAAGAGAAGAAATTCAGAAAGACGATAGAATTCGCAAATGGATATACGTAAAAGAGGTCGATAAATATCTGCGGGTTATT